>DAIODV010000019.1:2338-16301 GCA_036746615.1 Mycobacterium sp. | reverse complement strand
CGGTCCACCCTCCGGTCGCGTTGACGACGACATGACCGCGGACTTCGGTGACGGCGCCGTCCTCCGAGTCGCGTACGCGCACGCCGGTCACCCGATCGCCTTCGCGCAGAAGCGAAATCACCTGAGTGGACGACCGCACGACGGCGCCGTAATGCGCAGCGGTACGCGCGACGGTCATGGTGTGCCTGGCGTCGTCGACGACGGTGTCGTAGTAGCGGATACCGCCGATCAGCGCGGTGCGCCTCAGCCCGGGGCTTAGCCGCAGCGCGCCGGCGCGGGTCAAATGCTTTTGTCCCGGAACGGATTTCGCACCGCCAAGTTCGTCGTACAGCAGCAGCCCGGCGGCGACGTACGGTCGTTCCCACCACCGCTTGGTCAGGGGGTACAAGAACGGCAACGGCTTGACGAGATGCGGCGCCAAGGTGGTCAGCGACAGCTCGCGCTCGAAGAGCGCCTCACGCACCAGCCCGAATTCCAGCTGCTCGAGGTAGCGCAGTCCGCCATGGAACATCTTCGACGACCGACTTGACGTGCCCGAGGCGAAATCACGCGCTTCGACCATCGCCACTTTCAGTCCACGGGTGGCGGCGTCCAATGCGGATCCTGAGCCCACCACACCGCCGCCGATGACCACGACGTCGAATTGTTCGCTGCCGAGCCGCTCCCACGCCGATGCGCGTTGGTCGGGTCCTAAGTAGGAGGTCGGCCAGAACTGCCCGCTGGGGTCGCTCACGGCACAGGACTCCTGTCGGTTACTCGTCAGTAGGACACTGGCTCCCAAGGCTACCTGGCGGCTCAGTCCAGATCATCGTGCGCCATCAGCCGCCGCGCTGCTTCCGTGATCGAACCCGACAGCGACGGGTAGACGGACAGTGTTTCGGCCAGCTGGTTGACGGTGATGCGGTTCTGCACGGCCATTGCGATCGGCAGGATCAATTCGGAGGCGATCGGCGCAACCACGACGCCGCCGATGACCACGCCGGTGGACTGTCGGCAGAAGACCTTGACGAAGCCTTGCCGCAGCCCGGACATCTTGGCTCGCGCGTTGGTCCGCAACGGCAACATGATGGTTCGGGCACTCACCGATCCGTTGTCGATGGCCGATTGCGGTACACCGACCGCGGCGATCTCGGGCCGGGTGAACACCGCAGCGGCCACTGTGCGCAGTCGGATGGGGCTGACGGCCTCCCCCAATGCGTGCCACATCGCGATCCGGCCCTGCATCGCCGCGACCGACGCCAGCAACAGCAGGCCAGTGCAGTCGCCGGCGGCGTAGATGCCCGGCACAGAGGTGCGCGAGACCCGGTCGACGGCCAGGTAGTTTCCTCGGCCCAGCTCGATGCCCACCCGTTCCAGACCAAGGCCGCTGGTGTTGGGAACCGAGCCGATCGTCATCAGCGCATGGCTACCCTCCACAGTGCGGCCGTCGGTCATCGTGACCAGCACGCCGGAGTCGGCGCGGGTGACCGACTCGGCGCGGGCATTCTTGACCAGCCGGACACCGCGTTCGGCGAACGAGTCCTCCAGCACGCGAGCGGCGTCCGCATCCTCATAGGGCAGCACCCGGTCGCGGCTGGCCACCACCGTGACGTCAACGCCCAATTCGGTATAGGCGTGGACGAATTCGGCGCCGGTGACGCCGGAGCCGACCACGATCAGATGGTCGGGCAGTATGTCCAAGTCGTAGAGCTGGCGCCAGGTCAAGATGCGTTCACCATCAGGTTGCGCCGACGGCAATACTCGCGGGCTGGCGCCGGTGGCAATCAGGACGACGTCAGCGTCGTAGGTGTCGGTGGTGCCGTCGGCGGCAGTTGCCTTCACGCAGTGGGTGGCCAGACCCGGGCTTGCGTCGATCAACTCTCCTCTGCCGGCGACCACCTCGACGCCCGCATTGACCAGTTCGGAATACACGTCAGCGGCCAGCGTTTTGACGCGCTGATGGATTTCCGGCAACGAGATCTTGGCGTCGTCGATGTCGATGTCGAAGCCCAAGTGCGGCGCCCGTCGCAGTTCGGTGCGCACGCCGGTGGAGGCGATGAACGTCTTCGACGGCACGCAGTCGAAGAGCACGGCGGCGCCGCCGACGCCGTCCGAGTCGATGACGGTGACCTCGGCGTCGCGTGCTGCTGCGACAAGTGCCGCCTCATAACCGGCCGGCCCTCCGCCGAGGATCACGATGCGGGTCGCCACGGGGTCTAACTTAACCAAGCTGTCGGTTCACCGCCGCTCATGCGGCAGCCGTTTAAGCTTTCTCCGTGCCGCTCTACGCTGCCTACGGGTCGAATATGCATCCCGAGCAGATGCTGCAGCGCGCACCCCACTCGCCGATGGCCGGAACCGGCTGGTTGCACGGGTGGCGGCTGACATTCGGCGGTGAGGACATCGGCTGGGAGGGGGCGCTGGCCACCGTCGTCGAGGATCCGGCATCGAAGGTGTTCGTCGTGCTCTACGACATGACGCCCGCGGACGAGAAAAACCTCGATCGCTGGGAGGGATCCGAGTTAGGCATCCACAAAAAGATCCGATGTCGGGTGGAACGCTTGTCATCCGACACGACTACTGATCCGGTGCTGGCGTGGCTGTATGTGGTCGACGCCTGGGAGGGTGGCCTGCCGTCGGCGCGCTATATCGGTGTGATGGCAGATGCCGCCGAAATCGCTGGCGCGCCAGAGGAATACGTGCACAACCTGCGCACTCGCCCAGCCCGCAACATCGGCCCAGGTACCTAGGTCGCTTCCGTCGTCGCTCCCCTCCCTCGGCGAGCGTGCGTAGTTGTACGCCGATGGGGCCGTTCCGGCGGCATTCTGCGCACCTTCGCGACGGCAATTATGCGGCTTTGCAACGCTCCAGCCGGGTTTCAATCCGACGGACAATCTCCCAGGGCCGGTATCTGACGTCCTCGACGACCATCGGGATGGCTATCCAGTCCAGATCTAGCAGTGCCGCCGAGCGACGGCGGTCGCGGAAGAATGCGTCCGGTCCGCTGTGCCAGTCGACACCGTCGTACTCGGCGGCGACCCGACAGTCGGGCCAGGCGAAGTCGAGCCGCCAGATCCGGCAACTGAGGTCGACGACCTCGTATTGCAAGACCGGCATGGGCAAACCGCCGTCGATCATGACCAGCCGGGCCTCGCTTTCCATCGGTGACTCTGCCAGCGGATTGGCCAAAGGAAGTAGTTCGCGCACTGTGACGATGCCGCGTCGACCGCGCTGTTGCTCGACGGCCCTGACGAGGGTGCGGCGATCGCATGCGCCACTGCGCAACGCGGCATCCAGCGTCGCCAATGCTCGCGGCCGACGAAGTCCACGCGCCACCTCGACGGCCGTCCACTCCGGCGCGGTGACCGGCCTGCCAGCGACAACTGTCAGCGGCGCGCCCTCGCGCCGGTGCACCACCAGACCGTCCGCGGACCGCAGTTGCTGGCCGTCCGGATTAAGCACGTGCAAATCCGTCGTCCCCTCGGTGTCGAAGCCGTATGCCGCTGCCGCTGTGCCCAGGCATGCGACGACGGTGGTGCCGGTCGCCAGGTCGAGACCGCGCAACCGCGACCTGATGCTTGTATCGCGGCCGTAGATGCCATACCAAATCTTGTGCAGCTCACGGACTTTCAACACATTTTCAAGTCGGCGACGAGTCAGGAAGGTCAACGCCTGGGCTGCCGTGACCACTCCGCCTTGCTCGTCGAGCAACCTAGTCAGGTCTGGGTTCATGGCCGTCATCGTCGACGTAGCGCCTATGCCGGCCAAGTCGCCCCTGTGCACAGTCCCACCGCCGGCGAACGTGCACAGAATGTCGCTGCCTGCCACGTTTCGACGTACATATGTGCACGCTCGCGCCCAAGGCGCTACAAGAACGCGGCGGCTTGCTCGACGATGTTCACCATCAACCGCAGCCCGATAGCCAGCGCGCGCTCATCGAGGTCGAATGTCGGCTGATGCAAGTCCAGCTGCGGACCGTGACCGGACCAGACCCCCAGTCTGGCCATCGCGCCAGGCACTTCTTCCAGATACCAGGAGAAGTCCTCGCCGCCGCCGGACTGCTTGGTATCGGTCAGCACATCTGGGCCGATCGCCTCGATGGCGTGGGCGATGATGCGCGTCGAGATCTCCTCGTTGACCACCGGCGGAACTCCGCGGCTGTATTGCAGGGTGTGTTCGACACCCAGCGGCGAGAGCAGGGCGGCCACCGCCTGGCGCACGATGTCCTCCAGGCTCAACCAAGTTTCGCGGCTGGCCGTGCGAATGGTGCCCGCCAACACACCGGTTTGCGGGATCGCGTTGGCCGCCGCGCCCGCATTGACCGCGCCCCACACCATCACCGTGCTGTTGCGCGGGTCGATGCGACGCGACAACACACCGGGCAGCCCGGTGATCAGCGTGCCCAACCCGTAAACCAAGTCGGCGGTCAAGTGTGGTCGCGACGTGTGCCCGCCCGGCGAATACAGCGCAATCTCGATCATGTCGGCCGCCGACGTGATCGGCCCGGGTTTCCCCGCGATCTTGCCGACTGCCAGCCGCGGGTCGCAGTGCAAGGCAAAGATCCGGCTCACCCCGGACAACGCGCCGGCCGCGATCGCGTCGATCGCTCCGCCCGGCATCAGCTCTTCGGCCGGCTGGAAGATCAGCCGCAGTGCAATCGGCAGCTCCGGCACCGCCGCCAACGCCAGCGCGGTACCCAGCAGGATCGCGGTATGCGCGTCGTGACCGCAAGCGTGCGCGGCGTTGGGCATCGTCGATTCATAAGGTGCGCCGGTCCGCTCGGCCATGGGCAACGCGTCCATGTCGGCCCGCAAGGCGATCCGCGGCTCGTGCTCGGGACCGAAGTCGCACGTCAAGCCCGTCCCGCCGGGTAACACCTTGGGGTTGAGCCCGGCGTCGGCCAACCGTTCGGCGACAAACTGTGTGGTGGCGTACTCCTGGCGACCCAACTCCGGGTAGCGGTGAATGTGTCGCCGCCAGGCGACCATGTCGTCGAAGTGCGCGGTCAGCCACGAGTCAGCTATGTCGGCAAGGCTCATGACGCCGCCCGCTGCTCACGAGCCGCCAAAACCCGATCACGTTCATCCGATGACTCAGCGAGGCGAACGATACTGCGCGCCAACATGATTGCGCCGTCGATCACCGCGCGGTCGGCGCTCGCGCCGACGGCCGCGGCGGTGAATTCGGGCTGGTGCAACGACGCACCGCCGGCATCGACAGCGACCATCGGATGGATACCCGGCAGCACTTGCGTGACGTTGCCCATGTCGGTGCTGCCCAACGGGAGCTTCGCCTCGAGTTCCTCATCGATGGGCGCGCGCCCGAGCCGCGTCATCTCGGCGCGGACGGCGCCGGCCAGCCAAGGGTCGGGCTTGAGCGCGTCGTACATCGGCTCAGTTTGCTCGACGTGGTACTCACAGCCGGTCGCGATCGCGCCGGCCAAGAAGCAGTCGCCCACCTTGCCTTTCAGGTCGGCCAGCGACCACGCCTCAGCCGCCCGCATCGTGTACTGCAGCTGGGCGCGGCCCGGGATGACATTCGCGACCTGACCGCCCTCGGTGACAATGCCGTGCACCTGTTGCCCAGGCGCCAGTTGTTGGCGCAGTAGCCCGATGGACACCTGTGCGACGGTGACCGCGTCAGCGGCGTTGACGCCCAGGAATGGCGTCGCCGACGCATGTGCTTCGCGTCCCTGGTATTCCACCCGGACTGCCGACAACGTCAGCGATCGCGCGGCGGCGATGTCCACTGGCCCGGGATGCATCATCACCGCCACCGCCAAGTCGTCGAAGACTCCGGCGTCGAGCAGCAACACTTTTCCGCCGCCGAACTCCTCGGCCGGTGTCCCAAGCAGCGCAACGCTGAGGCCCAGTTGGTCGGCGACTTCGGCCAGCGCCAGCGCGGCGCCGACGGCCGACGCGGCGATGATGTTGTGGCCGCAGGCATGGCCGATTTCGGGCAGCGCGTCGTACTCGGCGCAAATGCCGACCGCTAACTGGCCGCTGCCGAAGTCGGCGCGAAAGGCGGTGTCCAGTCCGCCGGCTGATGCGGTGATCTCAAAACCCCGCTCAGCCACCAATGCTTGCGTCTTGGCGCAGCTGCGATGTTCGGCGAACGCCAGCTCCGGTTCGGCGTGGATGGCGTGGGAGAGCTCGACGAGATCCGTGCCACGGCGCCGCACCGCGTCCTCGACGCGGTCCAACACCGGGTTTGGGGCCATTGTCGCAGTATCTCACCGACGGTCACGGCGCCGCCGCGGCCGGTTCACATGTCGCGCGGAGTCCGCATCTGCGCCTCGGCGCGAAGCCACGCCTGAGCGGGGACAAATCGCTCGTCATCCCAGCGGGCGGATCGCACTCGTATTCGGCCGCGCCAATTTTTCATGATCGCGACATGCACGGGCCAACGGATGAAACGACGCAAATCTGCGTCACTGTCCCAAACGGACAGCGATCCGCCGCGCCACTCAACCTGCTTGCCCCACAACCAAAGCCCGACCGCACCGCGCATAATCGGCCAGCTTTCCGCCAGCTTCACGCCCAGTCCGGCGATCTGTTGCCAATCCTCCTCGGAATCGGAATGAAAGTCGGTGAAACTCACCACGACTGGAGATTGGCTCCCGGCGGACGGGCCAGGCAGCCAGTCCGTGCTGAAGATCCCGCTCTCCGGCGTGATCGGCGGCTGACCGGTCATGGCTTCCACTCCGGGTTGCGGCCGAGGTAAGTGAGGATGCGATCGAGATCGTTCGTCGGATCGGTTGACGAGATCGCCGGAGCGAACGGCGCACCTTCGAAGGTGCGGAAGTCTCCGTCGGGCACCGCCAACGCCAACGGCAATGCGGCGGCCACCACGTCTTCCGGAAGTTCAAACGGGTGACCGACCGTCCGAGCCACGTCCCAGCCGTGCACGACGTAGTCCACATAGTGAAAACCGATCGCCATCGCCCCCGGGAAGGTTCCACTGGGCGCCAGCTCCGGTAACGCGAACGCCGCATCGAGCACGTCGGCGCCGGCGAACGCGTCAATGACGTCGGCGGCGGCCGCAGAGTAGGCGCCGCCCGGGTCGGCTCTTACCGCCTCGGCGACGGTGTCGGGCTGCCATATTGCCAGGTCGGCGCCCTGGCCGCGGGCAGCTGCGGCGAAACCGCGATGCTGGACCGTCATGTGGGTGAGCAGGTCAGCAAGAGTCCAGCCCGCGCACGGCGTGGCCTTCGATAGGTCGTCAGGGGTGACGGCCGAGACGACGTCAACCGAGGCGTCTACGGCAATCCGGTGCAATGGTCGGAGATCGATATTTGTCTGCATACGCTTATCATGTGCAGCTGTAGATCATCTGTCAAGCCTTATCATCCTGATGTGGTGCGGAAGGCGACGCGTCCAGACCTGGCGGCGATGCTGGTCGAGCTGGCTCGGCAAACCGTCGCTGCCGAACAGCCAGTGCTGGCTGAGCACAGCCTGTCGATGTGGGGCTACATCGTCCTCAGCGCGCTGGATCGTTCACCGATCCGTACGCAAGCCGCGCTCGCCGAGGCGATCGGCGCCGACAAGACACGCATCATTCCCACCCTCGATGAGCTTCAAGAGCACGGCTATATCGAACGGATTCCGGATCCCGACGACCGTCGCGCGCGGCTGCTCGCGATCACCGAGTCCGGCCGCTCGATCAAAGACGCAGTGCAGGTGGCCATCCAGCGCGGGGAGGAGCACTGGCTCGGCCAGCTATCAGCCGACGACCGTGACGCTTTTCTGCGCGTGCTGCGCCAACTCACGTTCGGCTGAACGTTAGGCTGCCCGACTGTGAGTGACGGTCCGTCCGACCCCTATGCGCTCGCTCGGCGGGCCGCGCAATTTATCGCTGAGGGCACTGGGATCGCCGAACATGACGTCGCGATCGTGCTGGGGTCGGGGTGGGCGCCGGCGGTTGCCGCATTGGGCTCGGCGAGTGCAGTGCTGCCGATGGCCGAACTGCCCGGCTTCACCCCGCCGACCGCGGTCGGACACACCGGCCAGGTGTACTCGGTGGGCATCGGCGCGCACCGCGTGCTGGTGCTGGCCGGTCGTGTGCACGCTTACGAAGGCCATGACCTGCTGCACGTCGTGCACCCGGTGCGGGCGGCGTGCGCAGCCGGTGCGCGCGTCGTGATACTCACCAACGCATCCGGGGCGGTGCGCGAGGACTTCGAGGTAGGCCAGCCGGTGCTGATCAGCGACCACCTGAACCTGACGGCACGCTCTCCGCTGATCGGAGCGCAGTTCGTCGACATGGTCGACGCATATGCGCCGCGGCTGCGGGCGCTGGCCCGCGAGGCCGACCCGGCGCTGGCCGAAGGCGTGTACGCCGGGCTGCATGGCCCGCATTACGAGACGCCCGCCGAGATCCGGATGTTGCGGACGTTAGGCGCTGACTTGGTCGGCATGTCCACCGTGCACGAGACGATCGCCGCGCGCGCCGCGGGCGCCGAGGTCCTGGGCGTATCGCTGGTGACGAATATGGCGGCCGGGATCACGGGTGAGCCGCTCAGCCACGTCGAGGTGCTCGCGGCGGGCGCGGCCTCGGCGACCCGGATGGGTTCACTGCTGGCGGAGGTGGTCACCCGGCTGTGACGCCCGAGGAGTGGATCGCGCACGATCCCGACCCCGCGACGGCTGACGAGCTGGCCCGGTGCGATCGGGCCGAACTCCTAGCGCGGTTCGCCCGCCCGCTGACATTCGGCACCGCGGGACTCCGGGGCCCGCTCCGGGGTGGACCGGATGCGATGAATCTCGCGGTGGTGTTGCGCGCCACGTGGGCGGTGGCAAAGGTGCTCACCGACCGTGGTTTCGCCGGTTCGATGGTGATCATCGGGCGCGACGCTCGACACGGCTCGGCCGCGTTCGCGGCAGCGGCAGCCGAAGTACTTGCCGCCGCAGCCTTTTCGGTAACTCTGCTTCCACATCCCGTACCCACGCCGGTGGTGGCGTTTGCGGTGCGGCATACCGGCGCAGCGGCGGGCATCCAGATCACCGCGTCACACAACCCGCCCACAGACAACGGCTACAAGGTCTATTTCGACGGCGGAATCCAGATCATCTCCCCCACCGACCATGAGATCGAAACCGCAATGGCCACAGCACCGTTCGCCGACCAGATCGCAAGGGCGCGCGTCGAGCCGGCCGACACCGATCTGGTCGAGCGCTACATCGACCGGGCCGCACGTGTGGCGCGCTCCTCGGGGTCGGTCAGGGTGGCGCTGACGGCCCTGCACGGGGTGGGCGGCGCGGTGGCGCTCGAAACACTGCGACGCGCAGGCTTTTCCGATGTGCATACCGTCGCCGGCCAGTTCAGTCCCGATCCGGATTTCCCGACCGTCGCCTTCCCGAATCCCGAGGAGCCAGGCGCGACGGATGCGCTCCTGGCGCTGGCCGAAGACGCCGACGCCGACATCGCGATCGCGCTGGACCCTGACGCGGATCGCTGCGCCCTGGGAGTTCCAACACCGGCGGGCTGGCGGATGCTCTCAGGCGACGAGACCGGTTGGCTACTCGGGGATTTCATTCTGTCACGCTCTGACACGCCTCAGACGAGCGTGGTCGCCAGCACGGTGGTGTCTTCGCGGATGCTGTCCGCGATCGCCGCCCGATGGGGCGCACGCCACGTCGAGACGCTGACCGGCTTCAAGTGGCTGGCCCGCGCCGATGCCGACGTACCCGGCGCCACGTTGATCTATGCCTACGAGGAGGCGATCGGGCACTGCGTCGACCCAGCCGCGGTCCGGGACAAAGACGGCATCAGCGCTGCGGTGCTCGCCTGCGATCTGGTCGCAACGCTGAAATCCGAAGGCCGATCGATGCTCGACGCACTGGACGATCTGGCCCGCCGGTACGGGGTCCATGTTGGCGCCGCCGTCTCGCAGCCCGTGGCCGACGCGGACGAGGCTACGGCGCTGATGCGCCGGCTGCGACGCGAGCCACCAGGCCACCTCGCGGGATTCATCGCAACCACAACCGATCTGCTGCCATACACCGACGCACTAGTCTTCGCCGGGGGCGACGCCGACACGTCAGCCCGGGTCGTGGTCCGACCGTCGGGCACTGAGCCAAAAGTCAAGTGCTACATCGAAGTTCGCAGTGAAGTAACCGGCGGTCTCGCCGGCGTTCGTGCGCGGGCAACCGCGCTCTGCGACGAACTCGCGTCGTCGGTGCAGCACTGGTGATTCAGCGCGGCCCGAACTGACGGTCGCCGGCGTCCCCGAGCCCGGGGACGATGTAGGCAACCTCGTTGAGGCCGTCATCGACGGCCGCGGTGAATATCCGGGCGCCCGGTGCTGCTTTGTCCAGCGCCGCAATGCCTTCCGGAGCCGCGACCACGCACAGCACGGTGATGTCGTCGGCGCCGCGGCGCTGCAGGCACTCGATCGCGTGCACCATCGAACCGCCGGTAGCCAACATCGGGTCGAGGGCCATCACGGGCTGGCCACGCAGATCCTCGGGCAGCGATTCCAAATATGGTGTGGGCAAAGCGGTCTGCTCGTCACGAGCGACGCCGATGAACCCCACTCGTGCTTCCGGCACCAAGCCGAGCGCCGCATCGACCATGCCCAACCCGGCCCGCAAAACCGCCACCAGCAGTGGCGGTTTCGCCAATCGGACACCGGCAGTCTCGGCAATCGGGGTGCGCACCACCACAGACTCTCGGGGCGCGTCACGGGTGGCCTCGTAGACCAGCATCATGCTTAAATCGCGCAGCGCAGCACGAAACGTCGCATTGTCGGTGCGCTCGTCGCGCAATATGGTCAGCTGCGCCGCGGCCAGCGGGTGGTTAAAGACACGCACATCCACGAAGCCGTACCCTAACCCGCGACCCCGCGGCTTAGGCGCCGAAGAAGTTGAACGCGTCGAAACCGAAACCGACGAGATCGATCAGCGGCTGCCCGGAGATCAGCGGCGCCCCGTTCAGGATGGCGTCCGGCCCCAGCGACGGCATGCTCGCGGTCAAGTCCATCCACGAGGTCAGCAGCGAGGCGTCCAGCGCGTTAGTGGCGGTGTAGCCAGACAACAGCGAATCGACCACCGATTGCGAAAGCGGCGCCTGCCCGGCATCGGCCAGCAGGTCGTCGATCGGGCCGACAAACGACTGCACGCCCGCGTACTCCATGCCGGCCAGCATCTGTAGCGGATCCATCTTCGGGATGAACCCGTCGACGCCGGAGGCCACCAGCTGGCCGGTCGCATCAACTTGCCAGGGGCCCGCGACGCCGATCGGGTCGACCCCGTTGACCGCGAAGCCAGCACCCGGATCACCCGGGTTTCCGTAGGCCCAGTCATCGGCCAAGATCGCAGACGGCGCGAACGAATCGTAGAAGAACTGCCCGGCAGGACCGCCGTCGAACATGAACGCGAGCGTCGGCAGCGGCGCGGGAATGTCGAAGAAGTGCGTGTTGCCGATCATGCCGAGATCGACCATGTGGCTGGTGTCCAGGTTCACACCGGGTGTGGGGTCGGGATAGAACGGATGCACGGTCTCGATGCCGATGAGCGCGTTGAGGTCGGCGAAGAGGTTACTGGGGTCCTCGGGGAAGTTGGCCCAGCCGTCGTATTCGCCGGTGTAGATGTCGGTCACGCCGAACCCGGAGGTCGGGGTGTCGGCCAGGCTCAGCGGGATGCCGAGGAACGGAACATGTTGGGGCTCGGGGCTCAAGCTGAATTGCCCGACGCCGTCGGGGAATTGGAAGCGGTCCAGGATGCCGCCAATCGGGCTATTGGGGTCGCCGAGCAGCGTGAAGTTCAAGTCGTTCAGGTTCACCCCGGCCGGCGTGTTGTTCAGCAGATCGTTCATCTCGACCGTGGCGATGGTGGCGCTCTGCGAGTAGCCGAGGACCGCGACGTTGTTGCCACCCTGCAATGCCGGGACGATCACGCTATTGAGGTCCGCCACGCCCTGGTCGACTGACTGGCCGAAAGTCAGGGACGGCTCGGCGGGATTGCACACGATCGGGCAAAACTGCTCCGGCGTGGTCAGCGGGAAGAACGTGTAGTTGCTGAACTGGCTGAGGTACAGCGATTCGACGGCGTTGAGGTAAGCGCTGTCAGGGGTGGGGACTCCGGTGCCGCTCATGATCCAGCCCTCGTTGGCCAGCAGCTTGGCTTCGGCGAGGATCGCCTTCATCTCTGACGGGAAAGCCCATATTCCTATCGACAGGGCGCCCGTGGCGGTGGCGCAGGCGATCGCCAAAGAGCGCACCCTGGATGCTGACATCGTGACCTCCCAATTTCGCTCGATCCTCCCCGGCTCGGCGATTGGCAAACATCATGTCCTGTTCGGGCAGCTGCCATGACGCAATTCGCCAATTTTTTTGTCGCGCTTCCCCCCTCGACACGCGTATGGGTGAGTCAATTCGCGAGAGCAGGAACCATATACTCCGGCCATGCGGCGCCGATCATGGCGAAACGGCAAACGATATCGAACGGTCAGCCTATTCGGCGTGCTGGCAGTTTCCACCGTGCTGATGTCGTGGCCATCGACTCATCAACTCCACGGCAACGGTGCGGTCGACTTCAAGGCGGCCGCAGTTCCGACCCCCGCGCACGTTGTCGTCGTGGTGGAAGAAAACCGCTCGCAAACCAACATCATCGCAAACAAGGCGGCGCCCTTTATCAACCAGCTGGCGGCAAAGGGCGCAATGATGGCGCAGTCCTTCGCCGAAGTGCACCCCAGCGAACCCAACTACTACGCATTGTTCGCCGGCAACACGCTGGTCAACGCCAACGTCTGCCCGGTCAACGCGGGCAACATGCCCAACCTCGGCTCGGAATTGCTCGCTGCCGGTTACACATTCGTCGGCTTCGCGGAGAGCTTGCCCGCGGTGGGCTCGGCGGAATGCAAGGCGGGGAAGTATGCGCGCAAGCACGTTCCGTGGGCCAGCTTCAGCAATATCCCGGCCAACTACTCGCTTCCGTTTTCCGCCTTTCCCACGCCGTCGAACTATGCCAGCCTGCCGACCGTCGCATTCGTCATCCCCAATCTCGACAATGACATGCACGACGGCTCAATCGCGCAGGGCGACGCGTGGCTGTATCAGAACTTGTCGCAGTACGCCGAATGGGCACGGGCCAACAACAGCTTGCTTATTTTGACTTGGGATGAGGACGACAACGCCTCGGGGAATCAAATTCCCACCGTGATCTACGGAGCGAACGTCAGGCCCGGCACCTACACCGAGACGATCAGCCACTACAACGTGTTGTCCACGCTCGAGCAGATGTACGGGCTGCCCAAGCTGGGCCTTGCAGCCAGAGCGCCGGCAATCACCGACATCTGGGGCGCCTAACCGCGGGCTGGCCTCGGGCCGCTGGGCGGCCCGTCGCTATTGTGTGCCGCATGGCTGCTGACCTCGTGCCGATCCGCTTGAGCGTGACCGACGGCGACCGCTACACCCTGTGGGCGCCCCGGTGGCGCGACTCGGGCGACGAGTGGGAGGCGTTTCTGGGCAAGGATGAGGACCTCTTCGGCTTTGAGACGCCCGCTGACCTGGTGGCATTCGTCCGCACCAACACCGACAACGATCTGGTGGACCACCCGGCGTGGCAAAAGCTGACCGAGGCCAACGCCCACAAGCTCGAGCCCGCCGACGACAAGCAATACGATCTGATCGCGGTTGAGGAGCTGGTCGCCGAGAAACCGACCGAGGAGTCGGTGACGGCGTTGGCCAACACGCTGGCAATCGTTTCGTCCATCGGATCGGTCTGCGAGCTGCCGGCGGTGATGAAGTTCTTCAACGGCAACCCGACCTTGGGCACGCTGGGCGGCGGGATCGAACACTTCACCGGCAAAGCCGGCCTCAAGCGTTGGAATGTGATCGCCGAGATCGTCGGCCGCAGCTGGGACGACGTGCTCGGTGCGCTCGACGAAATCATCAGCACTCCTGACGTGGACACCGCGGTGTCGGAGGCTGCCGCCGCCGAACTGGCCGAACCGCTCGAAGAGGAGCAGCTCGACGAGGAAGACG
>DAIODV010000019.1:1752-2328 GCA_036746615.1 Mycobacterium sp. | reverse complement strand
TGTCGATGCCGATGCCGAGAAGACCCGTGCCGTCGGCGACAAGGTTGTGCTGGGTGGCGATGAAGACTTCTGGTTGAAAGTCGGCATCGACCCGATCCGGATCATGACCGCTGCGGGCACTTTGTACACGCTGCGTTGCTATTTCGACGACCGTCCAATCTTTCTGGGACGCAACGGCCGGATCAGCGTGTTCACCTCGGAGCGAGCCTTGGCCCGATACCTAGCCGACGAGCACGACCACGATTTGTCCGACCTGAGCACCTATGACGACATCCGTACCGCGGCTACCGACGGCTCGGTGCGGATCGATATCACCGAAGACAACGTCTACGTGCTGCCGGGGCTGGCCGATGATTTGGCCGCCGGGCCGGAAGCAGTCGACCATGAGCAGCTTGACCTGGCCGTCGAACTGCTTCGCGATGTCGGGGAGTACGCCGAGGACAACACCGTCGAGAAGGCACTCGCCACGGAACGCCCGCTAGGCAAGCTGGTTGCCTGTGTCCTCGAACCCAACTCGGTGAAAAAGCCCGCGCCCCCGTATGCCGAGGCTGTCAGGGAGTGGGAAGAGTTGGAACG
>DAIODV010000019.1:0-1742 GCA_036746615.1 Mycobacterium sp. | reverse complement strand
CCGGCGGGATCCAGGTCAAGACGACCGCGACGATCGAGCGCGAGGGCGGCGACAAGCCGGTGTGCGTGGCCGAGTCGCTCGCGCGGGTGAAGAACCTGAACGTGGCGGTGCGCGAGTGGGAAGAGTTGGAGCGCTTCGTGGAGTCGCGGCTAAGGCGCGAATAGCGCCGCAAGCCGGCGACGACATTGGTGTGAGAGTCGCGGCTAAGGCGCGAATAGCGCCGCAGCGCTAGCCGATCAGCACCGCAAAGCGCGGTTTGATGACTTCGTCGATGATCGCCAGACGTTCGTCGAAAGGAATGAACGCCGACTTCATCGCATTGATCGTGAACCGCGCGAGGTCGGTCCAGCCGTAGCCGAATGCATCGACGAGAACGAGCATTTCCTGGCTCATCGTGGTGTCGCTCATCAGCCGGTTGTCGGTGTTGACGGTGACCCGGAACCGCGCGCGGGCGAGCAGGTCGAACGGATGCTCGGCGATGCTGTCGACCGCACCGGTCTGGACGTTGGAGCTGGGGCACAGCTCTAGCGGAATTCGCTTGTCCCGCAGTATCGATGCCAATCGGCCCAGTCGAACCGTGCCATCGTCGGCGACGTCGATGTCGTCGGCTATCCGCACCCCGTGACCGAGCCGGTCGGCGCCGCAGAACGCGATCGCCTCATGGATGGACGGCAGCCCGAATGCCTCACCGGCGTGAATCGTGAAGCGGGCGTTGTTGTTTCGCATGTACTCGAAAGCGTCCAGGTGCCGGGTGGGCGGATAGCCCGCCTCCGCACCGGCGATGTCGAAACCGACCACGCCCTTGTCGCGGAACCGGATTGCCAGCTCGGCGATTTCACGCGATAGCGCGGCGTGCCGCATCGCGGCGACCAGACAGCGCACGACGATCGGTCGCCCGGCCGCGGCGGCCGCCTTCTCCCCATCCGCGAAACCGGCCAGCACGGCATCGGTGACGGCATCAAAGGACAGTCCACGGTTGATATGCAGTTCGGGGGCAAACCGCACCTCGGCATACACCACCGAGTCGGTCGACAAGTCCTCCACACACTCATAGGCCACCCGGTGCAGCGACTCGGGCGTCTGCATCACCGCGACGGTGTGCGAGAACGGCTCCAGATAGCGCTCTAGCGATCCGCTGTGCGACGAGGTGTGAAACCACCGTGTCAATTCATCGACCTCGGTGGCCGGCAGGCCGTCATAGCCGGTCTGCCCGGCGATGTCGATCACGGTGGCCGGGCGCAGCCCACCGTCGAGGTGATCGTGCAGCAGGGCTTTCGGCGCCTGCCTGATCGCCTCCAAGGTCAGTGGCGTGGTCATCAGTTGATCCGATCGATGATCAGTGGTCGCGCGGCAGGGGGTCTATCGCCGATGCTCCAGCCCGCGGCCAGCTCGGCTATCGCAGGCTCGAAGCGTTCCGCGGTGTCGGTATACAGCGTGAACAGCGGTTCGCCGGCGGCCACCGGCTCCCCGGCACGTCGGTGAATCTGAATCCCTGCGCCGGGCTGGACCAGCTCGCCCGGACGGGACCCGCCCCGAGCCGCCACACCGCCAGCCCCACTGCCATCGCGTCGATATCGCCCATTGTGCCGCCCCGGCTCGCGGTCACGGTTTCGGAGTACTTACCAACGGGCAACGGTACGGACAAGTCACCGCCCTGCGCGGCGACCAGTGCGCGAAATCGGTCCATTGCGGTGCCGTCGCGCAACGTCTGTGCTGGATCCTGGCCGTCGATACCGCCGATC
>DAIODV010000018.1:0-19678 GCA_036746615.1 Mycobacterium sp. | reverse complement strand
CACCGTCAAGGACTTCGTCAAGCCCGAACAACACCCGCTGGCCACCAAGGACAGCGACGGCAGGCTGCTGGTCGGCGCCGCCGTCGGCGTCGGCGGCGACGCCTGGGTGCGCGCGATGATGCTGGTCGACGCCGGGGTGGACGTGCTGATCGTGGACACCGCGCACGCGCACAACCGGCTGGTGCTCGACATGGTCGGCAAGCTCAAGGCCGAGGTGGGCGAGAAGGTCGAGGTGATCGGCGGCACCGTCGCCACGAGTTCGGCGGCCGCGGCCCTGGTCGCCGCCGGCGCCGACGCGGTGAAGGTGGGCGTCGGGCCGGGCTCGATCTGCACCACCCGGGTGGTGGCCGGCGTCGGCGCGCCACAGATCACGGCGATTCTGGAGGCGGTCGCGGCCTGCGGCCCGGCGGGCGTGCCGGTGATCGCCGACGGCGGGCTGCAGTACTCCGGCGACATCGCCAAGGCGCTGGCTGCGGGTGCGTCGACGGCGATGCTCGGCTCGTTGCTGGCCGGCACAGCCGAGGCACCCGGTGAGCTGATCTTCGTCAACGGCAAGCAGTACAAGAGCTACCGCGGCATGGGATCGCTGGGCGCAATGCAGGGCAGGGGAGAAGCCAAGTCGTACTCCAAGGACCGCTACTTCCAGGACGACGTGCTCTCCGAGGACAAGCTGGTGCCCGAGGGCATCGAGGGCCGGGTACCGTTCCGCGGACCGTTGTCGTCGGTCATCCATCAGCTCACCGGCGGGTTGCGCGCGGCGATGGGCTACACCGGGTCCAACACCATTGAGGCGTTGCAGCAGGCGCAATTCGTGCGGATCACGGCGGCGGGCTTGAAAGAAAGCCACCCGCATGACATCACCATGACCGCCGAAGCGCCCAACTACTACGTGCGATGAACCGATCTCGCAGAGAATCGAGAAGGGTCGCTCATGCGTGACATGGTCGAGATCGGCATGGGCCGAACGGCAAGGCGCACTTACGAACTCGAAGACATCAACATCGTGCCGTCGCGGCGCACCCGCTCCTCGCAGGACGTGTCGACGGCGTGGCAGCTCGACGCGTACCGCTTCGAGATCCCCGTCATCGCCCATCCGACCGATGCGCTGGTATCGCCGGAGTTCGCCATCGAGCTCGGTCGGCTCGGCGGCCTCGGCGTGCTCAACGGCGAGGGGCTGATCGGCCGGCACGCCGACGTCGCCGCCAAGATCGCTCAGGTCACCGAGGCGGCTGCCAAAGAACCCGAACCGTCGGCGGCCATCCGGCTGCTGCAGCAGCTACACGCCGCCCCGCTGGACCCCGAGTTGCTGGCTGCGGCGGTGGCTCGCATCCGCGACGCCGGCGTGACCACCGCGGTGCGGGTGAGCCCGCAAAACGCGCAGGCATTGACGCCGGGGTTGGTCGCAGCAGGCGTGGATCTGCTGGTTATCCAGGGCACGATCATCTCCGCCGAGCGCGTCGCCAGCGACGGTGAGCCGCTCAACCTCAAGACGTTCATCTCCGAACTCGACGTCCCCGTGGTCGCAGGCGGCGTCCTCGACCACCGCACGGCTCTGCATCTGATGCGTACCGGGGCGGCCGGCGTCATCGTCGGCTACGGCTCCACCCGTGGAGTGACCACCAGCGATGAGGTCCTCGGGATCAGCGTGCCGATGGCCACCGCGATCGCCGACGCCGCCGCGGCCCGGCGTGAATACCTCGACGAGACCGGCGGCCGATATGTGCATGTGCTGGCCGACGGGGACATCCACACCTCCGGCGATCTGGCCAAGGCCATCGCCTGCGGCGCCGATGCGGTGGTGCTGGGCACCCCGCTGGCCGAGGCGGCCGAGGCGCTCGGTGACGGCTGGTTCTGGCCGGCCGCCGCCGCTCACCCGTCGCTGCCGCGCGGCGCACTCCTCCAAATCGCCGTCGGCGAGCGGCCGCCGCTGCACCAGGTGCTCGACGGGCCGTCCGACGACCCGTTCGGCTCGCTGAACCTGGTCGGCGGGCTGCGCCGCTCGATGGCCAAGGCCGGCTACTGCGACCTCAAGGAATTCCAGAAGGTCGGTCTGACCGTCGGCAGCTGAGCTCTCGCTCTCGCGCGAGCAGACAGAGAATCGCGTTACCGAGGCCACTCCGGTGCGAGTCTGCGTCTGCTCGCCGTAGGCTGGCCGGGTGGAACCGGATTACGACGTCCTGATCATCGGGTCGGGCTTCGGGGGCAGCATCACCGCGCTACGGCTGACCGAAAAGGGCTACCGCGTGGGCGTGCTCGAGGCCGGCCGCCGCTTTGCCGACAAGGACTTTGCCAAGACCTCGTGGAATCTGCGCAAGTTTCTGTGGGCGCCCCAACTGGGCTGCTACGGCATCCAGCGCATCCATCTGCTGCAGAACTGCATGATCCTGGCCGGGGCCGGCGTCGGCGGTGGATCGCTGAACTACGCCAATACGCTTTATGTGCCGCCGGATCCGTTCTTCAACGACCCGCAGTGGAAGCACATCACCAACTGGCGCGCCGAGTTGACGCCGCACTACCAGCAGGCCCAGCGGATGCTCGGCGTGGTGCAAAACCCGACGTTCACCGACGCCGACCGCCTGATGAAAGAAGTCGCCGACGACATGGGCGTGGGCGACACGTTTGTGCCGACGCCGGTCGGGGTGTTCTTTGGCCCCAACGGCACCAAGGCGCCTGGGGAGACGGTGCCCGACCCGTACTTCGGCGGCGCCGGCCCGGCCCGGACGGGTTGCCTGGAATGCGGTTCCTGCATGACCGGCTGCCGCTACGGCGCCAAGAACACGCTGCTGAAGAACTACCTCGGCCTCGCGGAATCAGCTGGGGCACAAATACATCCGATGACAACGGTCACCAAGTTCGCGCAGCGTCCCGACGGACTGTGGGAGGTGCGCGCCAAACACACCGGCCGCCTGCTGCGCCGCAAGAAGCGCACGTTCACCGCGAATCATCTGGTGTTGGCCGCCGGCACCTACAACACCCAGAAGCTGCTGTTCAAGATGCGCGACACCGGCACGCTGCCCGGCCTGTCCGAAAAGCTGGGCGTGCTGACCCGCACGAACTCCGAATCGATCGTCGGCGCCGCGACTTTGAACGTCGCGCCGGACCTGGACTTGACCCACGGGGTCGCGATCACGTCGTCAATCCACCCGACGTCGGACACGCACGTCGAACCGGTCCGCTACGGCAAGGGTTCCAACGCCATGGGCCTGTTGCAGACGTTGATGACCGACGGGGCGGGTCCCGAAGGTACCGACGTGCCGCGCTGGAAGCAGTTGCTGGACCAAGCGGGCGAAAATCCGCGCCTCATCCTTCGACTCCTCAACCCGCGCCAGTGGAGCGAGCGCACGGTGATCGCGCTGGTGATGCAACACCTGGACAACTCGATCACCACGTTCACCCGACGCAGCAAGCTGGGCCGGCGTCGCTACGTCAGCAAGCAGGGGCACGGCGAGCCGAACCCGACCTGGATTCCGGTCGGCAACGAGGTGACCCGTCGCCTCGCCGCCAAGATCGACGGGGTGGCTGGCGGCACCTGGGGCGAGCTGTTCAACATCCCGCTGACCGCGCACTTCCTCGGCGGCGCGGTGATCGGCGACAGCGCCGAGCACGGAGTGATCGACCCGTATCACCGGGTGTACGGCTATCCGACCTTGTCGGTGGTCGACGGCGCGGCGATTTCGGCGAACCTCGGGGTCAACCCGTCGCTGTCGATTTCGGCGCAGGCTGAGCGGGCCGCGTCGCTGTGGCCGAACAAGGGTGAAGCCGATCTGCGGCCACGTCAGGGTGAGCCGTACCGGCGGCTGGACCCAATCGCGCCGCGGCATCCAGTGGTGCCGGAAGGTGCGCCGGGCGCGCTGCGCTGGCTACCTATCGAACCGGTCAGCTCGGCAGGCTAACACGACAGCGTTTGAAAGCGGCGCGCTCCGGCAACGTGTAATGCATGCTCTGGGTCGCTTTGGCGTGCTTCATCGTCGGCGCAGGCTTGTTCGTGGCCGGACTTACGTCGTACACCAACGGCGCCGGGGTAGCGCCGGCCCATCGAACAGCGGATGATCCCACTGGATTCAAGCGGGCCACGTCCCGCGTGGAGTGGGGTGACCTGTTTGGCCGCGTGCCGCGAATCGTGCGGGTCATGAGAAATCAGCAGGCAGAGCGCAGCGACAGGTTGATGGCTGTCGGCTCGTTGTGTGTTGTTGTGAGCCTCTTCGCCTGGTTTGTCGCCGTGCTGGCCGTCATCACCGCGCTGGTGCCTGCCTAGCTCAGCTGTGTTGGGCGGCAGGGACTTTCGCTGGTATGACGCTGCCACGCCGGTGTATTGGCTCGCGCCCCGGGGGTTGTGGCGGTGGTGGCAGCAGCGGCTGACGTTCCTGCAGCGGGACGGTTGTCGGCTCGTTGCTGTCGAGCATGAGGTCTTCGCCGGCGTGGCGGATCTTGAGTTCACCGTCGGGCCCGTCGCGCAGCGTGTAGGTCACCTCGTCGTGTGTGACCGAGACCGTCAACCGGTATCCGTGCCACATCAACCTGAAGCACAGCCGAGCGAAACTATCCGGCAACTGCGGGTCGAGCGAAAGAATGCCCTCGTCGTCGCGCAGACCACCGAAGCCGCCGACCAACGCGGTCCATGCACCGGCCAGCGAGGCCATGTGCAGGCCGTCGCGGGTGTTCGAATGCAGATCACGCAGATCGATCAGCGCCGCTTCGAAGGCATAGTCATGCGCGAGCTCCAAGTGGCCGACCTCGGCGCACATCACCGCCTGGGTGCACGCCGACAGCGACGAGTCGCGCACCATGCGCCGCTCGTAGTAGTCGACGTTGCGAGCCTTTTGTTCGGGTGTGAACGCGTGGCTTTGCCACTGCATCGCCAAAACCAGGTCGGCCTGCTTGATGACCTGTGCGGGATAGAGCCGTACATAGGGCTCGTGGAGCAACAGCGGATAGTTGTGCCGGTTTTCGAAGTCCCACTCCGCGAAAGTCGTGAAACCTTCGCATTGCTGGTGCACGCCCAACTCTTCGTCGTAAGGAATGTTGGCCGCGTGGGCCGCATCTCGCCAGGCGGCGGTCTCCTCGGTGCTGACACCCAACTCGCGCGCCCCCTCGGGGTGGGGGGGGCCCGCGGCGGCGGCTACCTGCAGGGTGTGTGCCGCCACCAAATTCGTGAAGACGTTGTCGCGGACGATTGCGGTGTACTCGTCGGGACCGGTCACCCCGTCGAGGTGCCAGACGCCGTGCCGGTCGTGATGGCCAAGGGAGCGCCAGAGCCGAGCGGTTTCGATGAGTACTTCAAGCCCGCATTCCTCCTCCAGCGACTGGTCGCCGGTGACGATGCGATAGCGCTCGAAGGCCATCGCGATGTCGGCGTTGATGTGGAACGCCGCCGTGCCGGCCGGCCAGTAGCCGGAGCATTCCTGGCCGCGAATCGTCCGCCAGGGAAATGCCGCACCTTCCAGACCCAGTTCGCCGGCACGCTCCTTGGCCAGGTCCAGTGTCGAGGCCCGCCACCGCAACGCATCGGCTGCTGCGTGCGGCGCCGTATAGGTAAGAACGGGCAGGACGTATCCCTCGCTGTCCCAGAACACATGGCCGTCATAACCGGTGCCGGTGAGGCCTTTACTGGCAATCCCGCGGCGCTCGGCGCGCGCGCTCGACTGCAACAGGTGGAACAAGCCGAACCGCACCGCCTGCTGGATCACCGGGTCGCCGTCGACCTCGACGTCTGCGCTGTCCCAGAAGTTGTCGAGGTATTCCCGCTGGGCCTTCACCAGGCCGTCCCATCCGCTGTACTTCGCACCGGCCAGTGCACCCGCAGCCTGATCGCGCAGAGCAGGCCGAGAGCGCAGGCTCGACCAGCCGTACGCCAGGTATTTCACGATGCGCAGCTTCTGGCCCGGCCGCAGTCCGCAGATCACCGTGGTACGGGCCAAGTCTGGGCGCACTTCGGTTTCGACCTCGACGCGCCCGGGGACCTCGATCTCGTGGTCCATTGCCGCCGACATCATCAGCCCGCTGGCCCTGGTGCGGTGCATCAGCACAGCCCGGTTTTCGGTGGTCTCGTGATCGACGGCTTCCAGCGGTTTGTCGAGCACGGCCGAGACGCGTGGATCCTTCGAGGTCTCCGGCTGGTCCTCATTGCTGACGAGCTCGGATTGCACTGTGACGCGGACGAATTCGTCGACTGCCTCGACCACGTACTCGATGGCCGCGACGCTGCGCTGGGCCAGTGATACCAGCCGAGTCGACACCAGTTTGATTTGCCTGCCTGCCGGCGAACACCAGTGCACGCGGCGCTCCAGGGTTCCGGCCCGCAGATCGAGAATCCGTTCATGGTCGATCAATTGGCCATACCGGACGTCGAACAGCTCGTCGTTGACCATCAGACGCAGCACCTTGCCGTTGGTGACGTCGACGACCGTCTGGCCGGCTTCCGGATAACCGAAGCCGGCCTCTGCATACGGCAGCGGTCGCACCTCGTAGAACGAGTTGAGGTAGGTGCCGGGCAGGCCGTGCGGTTCACCCTCGTCGAAGTTGCCGCGTAGTCCGATGTGCCCGTTGGACAACGCGAACAGCGATTCCGATTGGGCCAACAGTTTCAAGTCGAGGCGGGTTTCGCGGACCTGCCAAGGTTCGACGGGGAAATCTTCATCGCTGATCATGCGGCGTCCTAAAGCAGTTCGGCAAGGTCGGTGACGACAACGTCGGCGCCATGGCGCTTGAGGTCCTCGGCTTGGCCCACCCGATCGACGCCCACCACGAATCCGAAGTGTCCGGCCCGTCCAGCCTCAACACCGGAAAGAGCGTCCTCGAACACGGCCGCTTCGCCGGCGGGCACATCCAGAAGTTGGGCGGCACGCAAGAACGAGTCGGGCGCCGGCTTGCCCGCGATGTGTTCCTCGCGCAGCGTGACGCCGTCGACACGCTGCTGAATGAAACGGTCGAGCCCGGTGATTTCGAGCACCTCGCGGGTGTTGGCGCTGGAGGACACCACAGCCGTCGAGACACCAGCGGCGGCCACCGCTTCCAGATACCGTCGTGATCCGTCGAATACCTGGACGCCGTCGTCGTGCAGCGTCTTCTGGAAGGCATCGTTTTTGCGGTTGCCCAGTCCGTAGATGGTGTCCGCGTCTGGGGGATCGTCAGGGCTGCCGTCGGGGAGTTCGATGCCGCGGCTGGCCAGGAATGAGCGGACTCCGTCTTCGCGTTTCTTGCCGTCGACGTATTTGCGATAGTCGGCCGCCGGATCGAATGGGACGAACGGCTCGCCCGTCTTTTCGGCCCGCTCCCGCAAGAACGCGTCGAACATCACTTTCCAAGCCTTGGTGTGGACGCTCGCGGTGTCGGTGAGGACACCGTCGAGGTCGAACAAGCAGGCGTGCACCGACTTGGGCAGACCCAGCACGGCGGACCTCGCTTCCTTAACTGATCAGGCCCTAATACTTCACCATGTGTGCCGGGTCGACGGCTTTTTGCGCGTGCTGGCGTTACCCCGGCTCCATCACGGTAACCCGGGGCATGAGCCGATGGCTGTGAGCAAAGGCAAATTGGCCGTGAACAGCAAGCCGTCAGCTTGCTCGGGCCACCCCTTGGATGACGCGGAGTCTTCCGTCGGAGAGCGCAGCGGTCAGGTTCTCGGCTTTCTGCGCGAAGTCTGGGACGAAGGCCTGCAGCCCGAGCGGGCTGGGCGGCAGCGTCAAAAGTGTCTGCATCAACGTGCCCGCCTGGTCGGTGAGGTCGTTCCAGTGGTCGATCGCGAACCCCGCGGACGTGACGACTTCGCGCAACTCGTCTGGCGTGATTAAGTGGCTGACTTGTGGTTGGTCGGCCCAGGGCAGTGGGTAGTCGAGTTCGCCGGGCTTGCCAGTTGTGATGTCCCACAGGGCAAGCCGGCCTCCGGCGGCCAACGCTCGGCGTGCTTCTCGATAGAGGCCGGGCTTGTCGGCGATGTTCATCTGGACGTGCTGGCTGAAGACGACGTCGAAAGTTGAATCAGCGAAAGGTAATTCGGTGACGTCTGCTTGATGGACCGAAATCCGCTCGTCCAGCCCGACAAGTCGATTAAGCCAACGCGCCGTTTCGCAGTACTCCTCGGTCAGATCGACGGCCGTTACGTGGCACCCACGCTGGTCGGCGACGAAGCGAGCGGTACCGCCGATCCCACTGCCGGCGTCGAGCACCTGATCGTCGTTTGTGATCCCGACCAGATCCACCAGTTGGCTGGTGGCGATGCGACCCATCGTGTGGAAATCCTCCACCATCGCCAGCTCTGCCGGCTGAAGATGCTCGAGGTCCTTTCCGGCGGCGATGAGGGCTTGCTCAATGTTGCTGCGAGATAGGCCAGTCGAATACTGGTCCGGGATTTGAGTGTTGGTCATGTTTCTTCTCTTTCTGGTCAGGAGACCTGAGCCCATGCAGTGATCATGGGAGGCATCGTGATAAGGGCGTTGACGGCAAGCGCCTGCTCGCGAAAGCGCGGCACGAACTGGTCGATGTCATCGAGTTCGTCGACGACGTAGCCGTTTTGGCGTGCTATTGGGTACACCAAGCGCCAGACTTCCGCGGCATAGGCCAACAGGTCGGTGTCGGCGGCTGTTCCGATCGGCGTGCCGAGGGTCATGCGTGGTGCGCCTAGGCCAGCATCGGCAAAAATCGTGTGCAGTGTGGTGCCGAATTGCGGACTGAGCCCCATGGCCTCAAAGGCGCGGACGATCCCAGTTGTCACCTGTGCAAACAGGGGCATGTCCGGAATGCTTCGTGTCGCGGTGATGTCATTCTCGGAGAACGCGATCACGCCGCCGGGGTGCACGAAGGTGCTCAGCCGCCGCAGTGTGGCGGCTGGGTCGGGCAAGTGCATCAGGATCAACCGGCCAACGACTGCGTCGACCGGTTCATCGAGGGTGATTGTGTCAATTCCTGCCTGCTCGAACTGCACTGCGGATAAACCTTGTTCGGCCGCGCGGGCGCCGGCAAGCTCGACCATCTCAGGTGCGGCGTCCACACCGCGAACGGTCCCGGTGGGACCGACCAGCCGAGCGGCGATGAGCGACACGTCCCCGGGCCCGCAGCCGACATCGAGTACTCGCATGCCCGGTCTTAGTCCGGCGAGCCGCAGCGCATGCTCGGTGAAATCGTTGTACAGCCGTCCTTGCAGGAGAAGCCGCCGCACCTCCACGTCGGCATGGCCTAGGACATAGGTGCTCCCACTTCCTGTCGCTGATGTCGTATCCATCGGATTCCTTACCTTTCTGCGCTATGCCGACGCGATGATTGTCTCGGGCGAGGTGAGGTGCTCGCTTCGCCAGAGCGCGGACTGGCCCGACAGGCGGGGATGAGCGGGCCGGGGATGTTGCTGCCGCCATTCGAAGCGGTCCAGCTGGTGCATCGGTACCAGCCCGGTTAACAGAAATTGCCAGGCTTGGCGGATGAAATTGCCTGCGGTTCGCCGGGATTCCGGGCCGGTGACGTAGCGGCGGGCGATCGTGAGGAAGTCCTCGGGCTCGACCCCGGCGACATCGCGGACATGCGTGGTGGGTCCGCCCATCGCCCAGGTTCCCAGCGCGTGCTCGGGCAGGTAGTGACGCAGGCTGGACTCGAAGAACAGGTCGGCGCCAAGTCGCTTGGCGTTGACGCGTATCGCGCGCAAGAACATCCACGGCGGAATGTCGATGTGTCGTACACGTCGGCCCAATGCCTCACCAACGGCGTCGGCGATTTCGGCCCCGGACAGCAGTGTCGGCCCCGTCGGGCGGTAGGCGCGGCCATCGTGACGGTGCGGGTCAAGCAGCGCACCCACTGCGACTCGGGCAATGTCTTCGTTGGAGGGCGGCGCATTTTTGCCGGTCCCGGTCGGCGTCGGCAACACCCCCAGCTGCGCGGCGAGCGGGACAAGCTGCAGGTAGTTGTCGGCGAAGTATCCCGGATCGACGGCGACATGGGCGGTGTCCGGAAGCAGCTCAAACAGCTTGTCGGTCAACCAGGCCTGGCGGGTCATCAGCGACGGATGCTCGGGGCTGGCCAGCCACTGCCCAAGTGCCACCACCGCTTCCACGCGTGATCGCCGTGCGGCGACCGCAAAGGCGACAGCGCTGTCGAGTGTATGCGGGTGATAGGGCGGGTTGAAGTACAGCCGGTCGACACCGTCCATCGCGGCCTGAATCTGACCGATGTCAAACATATCGGCGACGACGACTTCGGCACCGGCGGACCGCAGTCGGGCGCTGCGCTCGTCGTCGCGGTGGACCATGGCCCGAGTCGTGATGCCGCGCTGCAACAGTTGAGCGGTGACCGCACTGCCGATCCTGCCGGTGGCGCCGGTTACCAGAACGCGTGGGTGTGTCATTGGATTTCCTTCCCTAGTTGGATAATTCGAGCGCTTGCAGGAGGATGCGCGTCATGGCGTTGGGGTATTCCAGAGCCGAGAAGTGGCCGGTGTTCGGCAAGGTAACGCGTTGGACGTCGGCGAGCAGGCCGGCGACGTGGTCTCGTTCTTTGGGACGTGACCAGTCCCGCTCGCTGTAGACCAGTGTGACAGGCGCCGACACCTGCGGGTAACGTTCTCGTGCTTGCTGGAACCCCTTGAGGCTGCGGTAGATCGCACGAGCGACTCGCGGATATCCCTTGCGGCGCCCGCTCTTGCGGAGCTCAACGAGGAATTCTTTGTCGAGCCTGCTCTTGTCGACGACGCCGCCGCGCATCACCCCGCGCAACAGTGGCCGGTTTTCCATAATGCTGAAAGCGGGGCCCAGCCCAGGCATTCGGATCGAGCTGACGATGAACCTGGCTAACAGGTTGCCGCGTTCGAGCCCACCCGGGTAGTCGTAGCTGTTAAACGCGACGACCTTACTCACGCGGTCCTTGAGTTCGATCGAGGCACCCAAAGCCAGTGCACCGCCCATTGATTCACCGGCCAGTGTGACAGCGTGCAAGTCGAATCCGGTGACGAACTCCACCACCGCGGCACGCAGTTCGGGCTCCTCATACTGTGCACCGGGCACAATGTCGGACCATCCCATGCCGGGCAGATCCAGCGCATAGACGGTGTAGGTGTCCCATAGCTGCGGAATGACTCGCTGAAAGTAGTCGAGCTGGGTCCGCACGGTGTGGATGAGGACGAGTGCTGGTCCAGTGCCCGCGGTGTAATACCGCAGTCGCGACCCGTCCGACCGGGTGAAGAACTTGACCTCTCCGTGGCCGTTGCTCCACGACTCGGTGTAACTCATGCTGCGACCTCTCCGGGTTCAGGCAGTTCGATTTCAGCTGCGGGGACTGTCGATTGGCGTGCCCGCGCGGGAAGTAGCACGGACACGACGATGGCAGCGGATAACGCGATGGCGGCGCAGACCAGCGATCCGATTTGAAGGCCATCGAGAAACGCGTGGTTGACCGCCTCCCGTACTCCGGCGATCCGCCCCGCGGGGGATTGTTGTATCACCTGGTGCGCCACCGCCATTGAGTGCTGCATCGCCGAGCGGACATCGAGCGGTAAGCCGCTCAATGCTGGCGACGAGCCGAGCCGCCCGGAATAGACCGATGCGAAGACGCTGCCGACGATGGCCACACCGAGCGTCCCGCCGAGTTCACGCGTGGTGTCGTTGACGGCCGAGCCGACGCCTGCTTTGTCGGCTGGCAGCGATCCCATGATCGCCTCGGTGGCCGGCGCGGTCGTGAGGCCGAGGCCGCCGCCGAGCAGCAGCATCTGCATGGCGATCTCGCGATAGGGTGTCAACGCGTCGGCTGTGGAGGCCCACGCCAGGCCCGCCGCGAAGATGGCCAGCCCACCGGCGACGACGGCGGTAGTGCCGATCCGTTCGACCAGTCGCGGCCCGAGGATGCTGGCCACTGCGATCGAGATGGCTACCGGCAGTAGGCGCACTCCGGCGCCGAATGCGCTGTAGTTCTTGATGAATTGGAAGTACTGGGTGATGACGAAGATGAACCCGAAGAGCGTCAGGAAGCCTGCGGTCACGGCCAGGCTGCCGCCCGAGAATCGGCGGTTGAAGAACACGGTCACGTCCAGCATGGGGTGAGCGCTGCGCCGCTCCCACAGCGCGAAAGTGGCGAGAACGATGGCGGCCAGCGTGAAGCCTGTCGCGGCCCGGGTGCTGGTCCATCCCCAACTGGGCGCCTCGATGACGGTGTAGACCAACGTGGTTACCCCGACCGCGGAGAGCAGCAACCCCGGCACGTCGACGGGCGGTGTGGCGGGGTCGCGGGAGGTCGGCACGAACAGTATTCCGCCGACGATGGCCGCGATCGCCGTCGGGACATTCACCAGGAAGATCGAGCCCCAGGAGAAATGGTCGAGTAGCCAGCCACCGCTGATCGGTCCGACGGCCACCCCAACACCGACCATGGCCGCCCATACACCGATCGCCTTGGCGCGGTGTACCGGGTCGGTGAAGATGTTCGTGATCAGTCCGAGCGTCGTTGGGAAGATCACGGCCGCACCGATGCCCATGGCGGCTCGTGCGGCGATCAGTGTGTCCGCCGAATTCACGTGCGCCGCAATGGCGGAGGTGATCGCAAATAGTGCCAGTCCGGCGCTGAGCCAGCCTCGTCTGCCGTAGCGGTCGGACAGACTGCCGACCGACAGCAACAGACCCGACATGACGAGGGTGTACGCATCGACGATCCACTGCAGCTGTGCGGTGTCGGCGCCGAGCTCATGCGACAGCGTGGGCAGGGCGACGTTGACGATCGTGGCGTCGACACTGATGACGAATACGGACAGACAGATGACGGCAAGGGCGGCAACGGGATGATCGCGGAAGATGGGTTGTGATCGCATGGATAGAACGCTAAACCTATTAGACAAGAAAATCAAGTAACGAGGCGAAAAACATGCCTGTCGCTGGTAGGCCGCCTATAGCTGAGGTTCGCGACATCGCCGCGTAGGCGCTGGAGCCCCGCCTGAGCTCTTGCCGGGTCTTTTGGTGCGAGAAGCTGACGCGTCAGTACTCGACGCGGACTGAGGAAACATCCACGGTGATGATCGCGAGGCGTTGATCGGCGATGCCGTCGTCGCCGCGCCGGTAGATGCGGCGGCGGGTCGGGAAGACGAACTCGTCGAACGTCTTGTGGTCATCGGTGTAGTGCGCGACGGGAGCATTGCCGGTCGCATCGGCGGCGTAGTCCATCCGGCGCAGCAAGAAGTTGTCGTCGTAGTAGAAGACCTGATCGGCGTTGTGGTTGGGCATGTTCGGCGGAAACTGCACCGCCAGTCGCCGCCAGGTTTCGTCGCCTTCCCGCCACGGCTGGATTTCGTCGACCTGCACGCCGGGGTAGGTGAGGCTGAACGGCTGGGTGAAGTAGTTCCAGTTTGCGCAGCTGGTGAAGTAGGCGGTGTGGATCGCATCCCACTTGGTGGTCTGCAGGTCAAACGTGGGAAAGCTCGGCCGCGGATCGGTGCGCTCCTCAATGACCTTGCCGCTGGTGGTTTGAATGGCCAGCCGTTCTGGATCCACGTCGAACACCGAACTCTGGTCGGGTTCGGGAAAAGGCGTCGTCGTGATGTGTTCGCGGTGGGCGTCCATCGAGATGGTCAGCGTAGGCGCCAGGTCCGGCCAGCCTCGCGGGGCCCAAAACGGCCCTCCGACCGCGATCTCGGCGGTGACCGCGCTGACGTGGTTCCAGTTCGCCAGCCCGCCGTGGGCGTCCAGCACACTGTCGAGAAGCTCACTGCTCATTTGGATCTCCTTAACGATGGGGGGCGGTGTTATACAGGCGTGGGAATGAATCGTTTGATCAGGTCGGCGACCTCGTCGGGTTGATCCCATTGCGGCCAGTGGGATGCGCGATCGATCAGGTGCACTTCAGAGTTCGTGAATAGAGCGCAGATGTGTTGTGCCACATCAGGGGTCAGATACGGATCATCGCGGCCGAATATCACCGACACCGGCGCTTGGACGGTCTGCAGCCGGGCGGATGCGATCACAGCGTCCTGTCGGTCTAAGGCCGCGGGCAGACCGCGGGTCCACGACCGGATTTCGGCGAGCGCATCTGATTGGCTGTCGTCGCCGAAAAATTGGGGCACGATGGAGCTCATGCCGATGCCGTCGGGGGGAAGGTTGTCATCGAGGCCGAAGCGGCGGCCGGTGTAGGCCAACAGCCACAACCGCTGGCTGGGGTCGTCAACTAGAGCGTCGGTCAACGGTGTCAACGCGGAATCAGCCATCAGAGCGATCATTTCGGGTAACCGCAGGTTCGGCTGTCGCCCGTAGTAAGCGTTCAGCAGCACCAGCCGGGCGACGCGCTCCGGGTGGGCTAAAGCGAACTCGATGGCTTCCGGTCCAGACGCGTCGTGTCCGACCAGCACCGCCTGCTCGAGTTGAAGGGCGTCGAAAATGGCCAGGAGCTCTTGTTGACGGCTGATGGCGCTCGATTTCCCCGAATCGCGCCGGCTTGATCGCCCGTAGCCGATCCAGTCGAATGTCACTACCCGCTGCGGGTCGAGTGGACCGATGAGTCGGTCGTAGATACGGCAGTCGTCGGGAAATCCGTGCATCGCCACGATCGCCGGGCTGCGGCCCGCATGGTCGCGCACGTACAACTGACCACCGTCGTAATCGACGAGTTGTTCGGTTGGTTCATCCATGGTGCTGGACTTGCTCGAGTTCGACAGGCACCGGCAGCCTGAGTAGCGACAGCAGCTCGGCGAGCTTGGCGTCGAGCAGGCGACCCACCTCGGTGATGCGGGGATCTCCAAAGCTGGCGAACCGCGTCGAGGGTTGGTCGATGCTGAAATGGGTTGCGCCGGATGAATCCTCATAGATCGCCGTGCGCAGGGGGGCATAGAGCATGACCGCCGGATTGTGGCGATACATCGTCTCCACGACCACGTTATTTCCCATCATGTAGGTCATCGCTCGGGTCTTGTGCCCCAGTAGCCGCATCATCGGGGTCGGATCCAAGGACCAAAACCGGGCAAACGTGTGCGGCGTGTGTTCGGCGGTGTAGCGCACCACTTCGTCCAAGTCGCCCTTTTCCAGCAGGGCCCTCAGGTCATCTGACCCGATATCGGGGACGAATGTCTCGTAGCGCTGGCACAGATCGTCGAAGTCGCTATCGGAGTCGATCACAAGGCGATTGACCTGGTGGGCGACGATGCGGATGCCGGCGGAGCCGGTAGCAGACGGCGTTCCCATCGGATTGCCCTTCCTTAACAGGGTGAGTACCTGAGCACAAACATAAACCGTATAGATAAGTTTTTCAACTATAAGTTTGATAAAGAAGTGTCCGCTGGTAGTATGGCTCCTATGGCGGGCCGCAAGAGCTACAACCAGAACTGCCCGGTCGCCAAGGGACTCGACATCCTCGGTGAGCGGTGGACATTGCTGATCCTGCGGGAGCTGTTCGGAGGGCCGCGCCGCTACAGCGACCTGCGTGCGGAGTTGCCGGGTATTGCGACCAATCTGCTCGCCGAGCGCCTCAAGGAGCTACAGGACGCCGGGCTCGTCGACCGAGCCGAGTTGCCGCCCCCGGTCGCGCGCACGGTCTACAGCCTCAGTGATGTGGGCTGGCAGCGAGTGCCATGCGTCCTGCAGAGCATTGCCTGGCTCGGCTTGGATCGCCTGGACTTGATCGACGGTGGCCCGGTGACGCCGTTGACCGGGTTTCTCGCTGGGTTCGTGGTCCCGTTCAACGCAACGAAAGCCGCGACTGTGACTGGAGACTACCGCGTCGAAATCGACGGCCGCCGTTTCGAATTCGCGCTGAACCAGGGACAGCTCGCCGCTGCACACCGCCAACCGGACGTGACAGTCACGGCGAGCGCGGCAGATCTCGTCACCGCTCGCCTTGGATCGACCGAAGCTAAGCGCAAGGCAGCGCTGCGGCGCATCGACTTCGATGGTGAAGCCGACGCGGTCGGCGATCTGCGCCAGGCGTTTTCGCTGTAGCGGGATTCATGGCTATAGGGCGCTGATCCACTTCTCGAGGCGCCGGGCTTCATGGGCCATGAGTTCCGGCTGCGCCAACGCGTTGGTCAGCACCGCGCTGCCCTCGTAGGAGATGACAAGTTGAAGCGCTAGGTCGCGGGCGTCCCGCCGGCCCATGGCGTGGAATTGCTGCTCGGCCCAGTCCAGCAGGGTTCGCATCAGCGGAGCGGTCAGCGAAGGTGATTGGCCCGGTTGGTTCGCAAGCTCCGTGCACAGCGTGCCCAACGCACAGCCATGGTCGGCGATGGTGTCGCGCGAGTCGGCTAGCATCGCGACGAGCCCCTTGAGCCGGGCCTTAGGGCTGCCATGCCGGCGCTGCAGGGCGGCGGTCGCGGAGCGGATTTCCTCGGTGCGGGCCTCCACGACTGCGGCGACGATGTCGTCTTTGGTCTTGAAGTAGTAGTACATGTTGCCCAGCGGCACCTCGGCGGCCTCGGCGATGTGCGCGAGCGTGGTGCCTGCGATGCCCTGGCGGTGGAACAGATCGCACGCGGCAGCGATCAATCGCTCTCGCTTGCCCGGAGGCGTCGCCGGGGCGGCCTCGTCGGCATCGGTTAAGTCAGCCATATCACTCACGGACTATAGACGGCACGCGTCTGCGCTCAGGTTCCACAACAGCTTCCGGTTCTCCGGTGTGTTGTAGGCGGTTTTGAGCTTCTGCACCTTCGAGTTGGTGAGGTACTGCCCAGAGATGTGCGTTGGCTCCACGGACGAAGCGAGGAAGACCGAGGTGGCCGCGCCTTTTTCCGGCGAGCGCGAAAAGGGCAGCGCCGCATAGGAGATCACACGAAACAGTCCTGGTGCTCCGCGCATCATCGGTGTCCTGACGATGCCGGGATGCACCGCGTTCGCGGTGACGCGTGTCGCTTCGAGCCTGTGCGCCAGTTCGACGGTGAAGAGCAGCACGCAGAGTTTGGAAGCGGCATATGCGCCGATCGTCGAAAAGTTGCGTTCGCTTTGCAGGTTATCCGGGTCGAACTTGCCGGCGCGGTACACGCTCGAGCTCAGGTTGATCACCCGGCCGTGCGGGCTTTTTTCCAATTCGCCTAGCAGCAAGTGGGTGAGATAGAACTGCGCGAGGTAGTTGACCTGAAACGTCTGCTCGAAACCATCCTCGGTGACGACGCGTTGGGGAGCGACGATGCCGGCGTTGTTGATCAGGACATCTAGTCGCGGGTAGCGCACCATGAATGTCTCAGCGAGACGGTGCACCTGCGCGAGTGAGCCGAGGTCGGCAATCAGGTAGTCAACATCGCGATTGCCTGTAGACGCGACGATTTCGGCTGCGACCGTTGCCGCCTTGGCGTGGTTGCGTGCCGCGAGCACGACGGCATAGCCCGTTGCGGCGAGCGCGATCGCTGTGGCCTTGCCTACGCCGTCAGTGCCTCCGGTGATGAGGCAGATCGGCTTACCCATGAGTCTTGACCGCCGTGGGCCGTGACAACATGCGCGACATCATCGAGCGGGTGACCGACGCCGGCACGAGCGCGGCGGTCGCCCGGTTGATCCGGCCCGGTATGCATCGGGCCCGATTGCGCGCCAGCGCGCGCAGCGCTTCGCGGGCGCAAACGTCTGGTGCCATGGGCGATATCGGCATTTTTTCAGCGTCCAAACCCAGATCGCCCAGCGCCGGCGTGCGGGTGGGCCCTGGGTGCAGCACCGTCACGTGCACCCCGTGCTTGGCCAGCTCGCCGTGCAGACCGGCGCCCAGGCTGGCGACGTAGGCCTTGGTGGCGGCCGCGTTCGCCATGTACGGGACTCCGTGGATCGCGCCAAGTGCGGAGACCAGCAAGATGCCGCCGCGGCCGCGCCGCACTAGCCGTTCACCGAAGTGGTGGCATAAGCCCAAATGTGCCGCGGTGTTCAACCGCAGGATTTCGCGCTGCGCCTGCAGGCTGGAGTCGAGGAAGGGCCCCGGCAACGCCACGCCGGCGTTGGACACCAAAAGCCCGACGTCGATGTCCGCGGTGGCGTCGGTGAGCACCTCGATCGGGGTCAGCGCCCCCGGGTCGGACAAGTCGACGGCGACCACACGACTATCGACGCCGTAGTGCTCCGCGAGCTCAGCGCCCAGGCCCTGAAGCATGGCCAGGCGTCGCGCCACCAACACCACGTTGATGCCCGCGGTGGCGAGTTGATGGGCGAATTCACGGCCGATTCCCGACGACGCGCCCGTGACAACGGCCCACGGGCCGAACTGATCTGCATTGATACCCATCGCGTACGACTCCTTCTTGTCGTCTCAGCTAGTTGCCTAACTTATAATCTACATGTGGTCGCTGGCAAGAGTCGGTCGACGAAAGGAACCACTTGCAGGCAAAGCTGAGCCTGAAGTTCGCTTTTCGCACAGTTGAGCCCCCTTGGCGGCGTGGCTATTGTTCTGTGGCACTGCTGTTGATAGCATCACGAACCAAGTTGGGTAACTGACTAACAACTGACTCGGACGGAGACGTGCAATGGTCGTTGTCAAGCGCGCATGGGTTCCTCTCGTCATCATGGTTTTGGTCGCCGTAGGGGGTTTCGCCGAATATCGACTGCACGGCGCGTTCGGCGTCGATGGCGCCAAGTTGGCCGTCGGCGGCCACGCCGACGACATCAAACCCTTCAATCCCAAACACGTGACGCTGGAAGTGTTCGGCGCGGCTGGGGCGCAGGCCGATATCAACTACCTCGACGTGAACGCCGCGCCGCAACGCGTTGACGCCATGCCGCGGCCATGGACCTACAGCGTCGCTACGACGGCCCCGGCTGTCAGCGTCAACGTCGTGGCCCAGGGCGATGGCGACGTGATCGGCTGCCGAATCACGGGAAATGGCCATATCGAAGATCAACGGACCGTCGCGGGAATTCACCCCCAAACCTTCTGCTTGGTCAAATCCGCGTGATCGCTCGAACGATTCGCTGGCTTTCGGTGCCGATCCTATTGTTCTGGCTGGGACTTGCTGCGGTGACGAATATTGTTGTGCCGCAGCTGGAAGCGGTCGGTGAGGCCCATGCCGTGTCGATGAGCCCCGACGACGCACCGGCAGTGCAGGCTACCAAGCGAGTCGGCAAGGTGTTCTCAGAATTCGACACCGACAGCGCGGTGATGGTCGTCCTGGAAGGCCGGGCCCCGCTCGACATTGCGGCACACCAGTTTTACAGCGAGCTGATCCGCAAGCTCTCCCAAGACCACAAGCATGTCGAACACATCCAAGACTTCTGGGGTGATCCGCTCACCGCGGCCGGCTCACAGAGTTCTGATGGCAAGGCGGCCTACGTTCAGGTCTATCTGGCCGGTCACCAAGGCGAGACGTTGGCCAACGAGTCCGTCGACGCCGTCCGGCGCGTCGTGTCGACTGTCCCGGCGCCCAACGGCGTCCGGGCTTACGTCGCCGGCCCCGCGGCCGTCACAACCGACCAGCTGGACTTCGGCAACAAAAGCGCGCGCAAGGTGATGGGGGTGACGGTCGGCGTCATCGTGCTGATGCTCCTGGTCGTCTACCGCTCGTTGAGCACCGTGCTGCTGACATTGCTGATGGTGTTCATCGAACTGCCCGCCGTGCAAGGGGTGATCGCGTTCCTCGGCGATCACGGCGTCATCGCGCTTTCGACGTTTGCTGTCCAAATTCTTCCGGTGCTCGCCATCGCGGCGGGTACCGACTATGCGATCTTCATCGTCGGCCGATATCAAGAGGCCCGCCAAGGCGGGGAGTCCCGGGAAGCCGCCTACTACACCATGTTTCGCGGCAGCGCTCATGTGGTGCTGGGCTCAG
>DAIODV010000017.1:0-20050 GCA_036746615.1 Mycobacterium sp. | reverse complement strand
GCCTGATCCCGCGTCTCGCGGAAGACGAAGACTAGGGTTTGTCTGACTTGGTCAATTCGTTAGCCCACACCGACCGGGCTCCGGCGTCGCCGATACGGATCACCTGCACGATCGATGCGGCGCCTACCACGATCGCGAGAATCGCGACCACCACGCTGGTCATCGTCCCCGGACTCGTGGATCGGCTTTCGCGCAGGTGCACCAGCGCCAGCACCACCGCGACGACAAGCAGCGCGATCGAGAAGTAAATCATCCAGCCGCCGCGGTCGGCGTGGGTGTTCAAGATCGCGCTATGGTGGCGCTCCCGGTCGTATAGCCATTCGCCGGCCTCGGTGGTGATCGGGGTGAGGGCGGTGGTGATGACTGCGAAGGCGAGCACCAGCCAGACCAACCGCCGCCGCGCCGCTGGCCAAAGCGCGCACAAGATTTCCAGCAGCGCCGTCAACGGCGCAAACACCACCAGGGCATGCACGAGCAGCACGTGGGCGGGAAGTCCCGCGATCGTGGTCAATGTCAACACGTACTCCAGTAGGTCGGTTGGTTACCGCGACTACTTCCTACACTGTGCCGGTGCGTCTCGTCTTCGCCGGCACCCCTGAACCTGCGCTGCCAGCGCTGCGCAGTCTCATCGACTCGCCGCGCCACGAGGTGATCGCGGTGCTCACCCGGCCTGACGCCGCCTCGGGCCGCAGGGGCAAGCCAGAGCCGTCGCCGGTGGCCCGTCACGCACTGGAGCATGGCATTCCGGTGCTGCGACCGCCGCGGCCCAACACCGCGGAGTTCGTCGCCGAGTTGTCGGAGTTGGCGCCCGACTGCTGCCCGGTTGTGGCCTACGGCGCACTGCTGCGCGACGAGCTGCTCGCGGTTCCGGCACGCGGCTGGGTCAATCTGCACTTCTCGCTGCTGCCGGCCTGGCGCGGAGCCGCGCCCGTGCAGGCCGCGATTGCCGCAGGCGACACCGTCACTGGCGCGACGACGTTCCAGATCGAATCGGGGCTGGACTCCGGGCCGATCTACGGTGTGGTCACCGAGATGGTGCGGCCGACCGATACCGCCGGGGATCTGCTTGAGAGGCTGGCGATTTCGGGCGCGGCACTGTTGTCAACGACTCTCGACGGTATCGCCGATGGGGCGCTGACACCGGTGCCTCAACCGGCCGACGGGGTCAGCATCGCGCCGAAGGTCACCGTCGAGCAGGCTCGGGTGCGATGGGACCTGCCCGCCCAAGTCGTCGAGCGGCGGATTCGCGCTGTCACGCCGAATCCGGGCGCGTGGACTCTGATCGGTGATCTGCGCGTCAAGCTCGGGCCGGTCCAAGTCGACAATGACTCGCCAAATCCTTTGGCGCCGGGCGAGATTGAAGTTGACCGCCGCAATGTACGGATAGGAACTGGCTCCGATCCGGTGCGACTCGGCGAAATCCAGCCGCCGGGAAAGAAATCCATGAACGCCGCAGACTGGGCTCGCGGCGCCCGCCTCGACGCCGCAGCGCGCGCATCATGACCCGGCCACCCCGCAAGCCATCGCCCCGCAAGCCGCGGCGCTGGCCGTTGGATCCGGCGCGGCGAGCCGCGTTCGATGTACTGCGCGCCGTGAGCGAACGAGACGCCTATCCCAACTTGCTGCTACCAGTCCTGTTGCGGGAACGGCAGATCAGCGGCCGCGACGCCGCTTTCGCCACCGAGCTGACGTACGGAAGCTGCCGCGTCCGCGGGTTGCTCGACGCGATCATTGGTGCGGCTGCTGGCCGGGCACCCGACGCCATCAACCCCGTGCTGCTGGATCTGCTGCGCCTCGGGACGTATCAACTGCTGCGCACCCGGGTCGACGCACACGCCGCCGTCTCCACCACCGTCGAGCAGGCAGGCATCGAATTCGATTCAGCGCGAGCCGGTTTCGTCAACGGTGTGCTGCGCACAATCAGCGCCCGCGACGAGCAATCCTGGGTTGCCGAGCTGGCACCTGACCAAATGGTTGATCCCGTCGGGCATGCCGCTTTTGTCCACGCCCACCCCCGTTGGATCGCGCAAGCCTTCGTCGACGCGCTGGGTGCCGCCGCCGGCGAACTCGATGCGGCGTTGGCCAGCGACGATGAGCGGCCCCAGGTGCATCTGGCCGCCCGGCCGGGCATGCTGACTGCCGAGGAGCTGGCCGGTGATGTCAACGGCACCGTCGGCCGGTATTCGCCGTATGCGGTCTATCTGTCCGGGGGTGACCCAGCACAGTTGCCGGCGGTGCGCGACGGCCACGCGCTGGTTCAGGACGAGGGCAGCCAATTGGTGGCCCGCGCACTCGCCCTGGCGCCGGTGGCCGACGACGCCGGGCGATGGCTGGACCTGTGCGCCGGCCCGGGCGGCAAAACCGCGCTGCTGGCCGCGTTGGGTGCGGCTTCGGGGGCCCGGGTGACCGCAGTCGAGCAGGCGCCGCACCGCGCCGACCTCGTTACCGAAAACACCCGCGGCCTGCCGGTCGACGTGGTGTGCGCGGACGGACGACGAAGCGGCCTGGAACCGGGTTTCGACCGGGTGCTCGTCGACGTGCCCTGCACCGGGCTGGGTGCGCTGCGGCGCAGGCCCGAGTCGCGCTGGCGGCGACAGCCTGCCGACATCCCGGCGCTGACCCGGCTGCAGCGCGAGCTGTTGGAGGCGGCGATCGCACTGGCCCGGCCCGGCGGTGTCGTGCTGTACGCGACCTGCTCGCCGCACCTGGCCGAGACGATTGGCGTAGTCGGCGATGTCTTGCGCCGCCATCCGGTGTCCGCGCTCGACACTCGGTCGCTGTTCGAGTCCGTCCCAGATATGGGTGATGGCCCCTACGTTCAGCTGTGGCCACACCGGCACGGCACCGACGCCATGTTCGCCGCGGCCCTGACGAAGCTCGACTAGGCCGCGAGCGTGCATGTCTGTACACCGACACGCCGCAAAGGGCGTGCATCTGCGCACGCTCGCGAACGGCCGCGCCCCTGACAGTAGGCTGATGCGCATGTCAGGCAAGACCGATCGGCCGCTGATCGCGCCGTCGATACTGGCCGCTGATTTCGCCCGCCTGGCCCACGAGGCCGCCGTGGTCGAAGGCGCCGACTGGTTGCATGTCGACGTGATGGATGCACATTTCGTGCCGAACCTGACGATCGGGCTGCCGGTGGTGGAAAGCCTTTTGGCGGCCAGCGACATTCCGATGGATTGCCATCTGATGATCGAGAATCCCGACCGCTGGGCACCGCCGTACGCCGAAGCGGGCGCCTACAACGTGACGTTTCACGCCGAGGCAACCGACAACCCGGTCGGCGTGGCACGTGACATCCGCGCCGCCGGCGCTAAAGCGGGGTTGAGCATCAAGCCCGGCACCCCGCTGGAGCCTTACCTGGACATCCTCAAGGACTTCGACACGTTTCTGGTCATGTCCGTCGAACCGGGTTTCGGCGGACAGGATTTCATTCCCGAGGTGCTGAGCAAGGTCCGCACGGTACGCAAGATGGTCGACTCCGGAGAGTTGACGATCCTGGTCGAGATCGACGGCGGCATCAACGCCGACACCATCGAGCAGGCCGCCGAGGCCGGTGTCGACTGCTTTGTCGCAGGCTCCGCGGTTTACGGTGCCGAGGACCCAGGGGCCGCGGTTGAGGCACTGCGGCGACGCGCCGGTGCCGCGTCCCCGCATCTGCGGCGATGAGTGTGCAGGCGGCAGCCATCAGCTACGACGCCGCCATGCGACTGGCCGTTGAGCACGCCGAACTGGTCAAGGGCAGCACCTATCCCAACCCGCCGGTCGGTGCGGTCATTCTGGACCGCGACGGCCGGGTCGCCGGCGCGGGCGGTACCCAACCTGCGGGCAGCGCGCATGCCGAAGTGGTGGCGTTGCGTCGGGCAGGACGTCTGGCCGAGGGCGGCACCGCGGTGGTCACGCTGGAACCCTGCAACCATCACGGTAAAACCCCGCCGTGCGTTAACGCGCTTCTCGACGCGGGCATCGCGTCGGTCGTGTACGCCGTCACGGACCCCAACCCCGATGCCGCCGGCGGTGCGGCGCGGCTGAAGGCGTCCGGAGTAGACGTCATCGGCGATGTGGAAGCCGATCTGGTCGCGGCCGGTCCGCTGCGGGAATGGCTGCACAAGCAACGCACCGGCTTGCCGCATGTGACATGGAAATACGCCACCAGCATCGACGGGCGCAGCGCGGCCGCGGACGGCTCAAGTCAGTGGATCACCAGCGCGGCCGCGCGCGCCGACCTGCATCGCCGCCGTGCGGCGGCCGACGCCATCGTGGTCGGCACAGGCACGGTGCTCACCGACGACCCGACCTTGACCGCCCGGGTGGCCAAAGACAAACTGGCGGATCGCCAACCGCTGCGTGTCGTTGTCGGCATGCGTGAAATCCCCTCGGAGGCAAACGTTCTCAACGACGACACGCGCACGATGGTGATCCGCACCCGCGACCCGGCCGAAGTGCTGAAGGCCTTGTCGGATCGCACCGACGTGCTGCTCGAGGGCGGACCCACTCTCGCCGGTGCATTCCTGCGGGCAGGGGTGATCGACCGCATCCTGGCCTACGTCGCGCCGATCCTGCTGGGCGGACCGATCACCGCGGTTGACGATGTCGGCGTGCCGAGCATCGCCCGCGCGCTGCGCTGGCGCTACGACGGCATCGAACGGGTCGGGCCGGATCTGCTGCTGAGCCTGGTGCCCCGCTAGATGCTTGGCAGCCCCGCTTTGATGGCGGAATCCTGCTTTTGGGCGATGCTCGTGGCGAAGTCGGGTGGAACGGCGTCGTCTGGCTTGCCGTCGAACTCGAGCGTGACGGTTGCTTTGCCCTCCGTGAAGAGAATGACGGTCACGGACTTGGAGCCATCCGGGGAGGTGCCCGAGACGATCGTTCCTCCGGTGCCGACGTCGGCCGGTTGCGGCTCTCCGCCGGTCACATTGCTACTCAACGAGGACTTCGATCCGTCCAGCGCGGCCGCAGCACTGGCTGCGTCCGGGAAAACCAGGATCGTGTCACCGATTTCGCGCGTGTCGGCCTGGTTGCTGAAAACTGTTGCAACACCAGCCTTTCCATTCGGGTTCTGCGTCGGCGGTGCAGCAGTGAAGGTGTCGCCCGGGAATGAGATGTCGTCGGCTGAGATCAACAGCTTCGTGTAATCGGCAGATGCCGCCGGCGCCGCAGTCGGTTGAGAGGCGGAGGCGCTCGTGGAGGAGGCTGACCCTGACGACGACGTCGTTGTGGCTTTCTCCGACTTGCTACCGCAGCCGCTTACCGTTGCGCCCATCACCACAGTGGCTGCCGCCACGCCCGCAACCACGATCACCGGGGTCTTCATTGATGCGCTCCTATCAGTTGGTGAGTTGCCGGACTGTTCAGCGAACCCAGGACCATTCCGTACATTAGCTGAGATGGGCGCGCCTTGATCGACGAATATCAAGATCGCAAGCTTCTCGTTAACGCAATGTTTACATTTATAGTAATCCTTGAAGCGCTCTCGTTGTGCAATACTTCGCCGATTCCATCTCGCCCAAATTCTTCGGAGGCCTACATGACCCACTCGATTCCACGGACGTTAGTAGTCGCAGGCGCAATCGCCGGCGCGCTAGTAGGCGGCGCTGCATGCTCGAGCGGTCCCGGCATGGTCAGCAAGGACGACATCGCCAAGCAGATCAGCTCCAAGATGACCGACGCTGACGGCAACAAGCCCGATTCGGTCTCCTGCCCAGACGGCCTGAAGGCGCAGGTCGGGTCGCAACTGAACTGTGCCATGAAGGTCAAAGGCCAGGACTTCAACGTCAATGTGACCACTACCAGCGTAAACGGCTCGGACGTGAAGTTCGACATGGTGGAAACCGTCGACAAGAACCAGGTCGCGAGCAAGATCAGCGATCAGCTCACCCAGCAAGTGGGCAGTAAGCCAGACGCGGTGACTTGTCCGGACAACCTGAAGGGCGAGCAGGGCGCAACGCTGCGGTGTGACCTGAAGGACGGCAACCAGACCTATGGGGTGACAGTGACTGTTACCAACGTCGTCGCCGGCGACGTCAACTTCGATTTCAAGGTTGACGACCACGCGAAATAAATTGACGAGACCGTTCCAATCAATTTCCAATCATCGGCGCGTATAGTCGCGCGGCTGTATTTGGTGAATTAGCGCTTACGAGAGGCGGACGATGCCGGGCAGAAATTGGTCTTTGCGTGCAGTGGCGTTTGCTGCAGCAGTAATGCTGGCGTGCGCCGGCTGTAGCCAGAGCAAGTCAACACTGCCGGCCCAGGGCACCGCATCGGCGTCGGATGCTGTGCAAATTCACGGTGACGCCTCCAATCCGGTGAACCAGATCGTCATCAAGGCCATCACCGATCTGCAAGCGTTCTGGGGCGGCGAGTTTCCCAAGCTGTATGGGCACGACTACACGCCTGTCAAGGGTGGCTTCTACGCGGTCACCCCGTCGTCGGGTCAGTTGGCGCCGTGCGCGCAGTCGCCAGATGACATCGCGGGCAACGCGTTCTACTGCTCGAAAGCCGACGACGTTGCGTGGGATGTCGAAAAACTGCTGCCTGATTTGCGGAAGCGGTTCGGGGACTTCGTCATTCCCGTGGTGCTGGCCCACGAGTGGGGACACGCCATCCAAGCGCGAGCCAATTTCCAGGGCCCGACGGTGCTCAAGGAGATCCAGGCGGACTGCTTCGCCGGGGCCTGGGCGGCGCACGCCTCGAAGGGCAGCACGTTCAAGGCCAGCAACGATGATCTCGACAGCGCGTTGGCGGGTTTTTTGTTCCTGCGGGACGAACCGGGCACCGAGAAGCGCGAGCCCCAAGCCCACGGCAGCGGGTTTGATCGGGTGAACTCGTTTCGGACCGGGTTCGACAATGGCGTCGGGTCGTGCAAGGGCTATCGCAACGGTGACCCGCCGATAGTCGAAATCCCGTTCAACAACGCGGCGGATGCAGCAAGCGGCGGAAACGCACCTTACGACGACGTCGTCAACGGAGTCCCAGCCGATCTGGAGGACTACTGGTCGCAAGTGTTCCCGGACCTGGCCGGCCAGCCGTGGACGCCGTTACAGCCCGTGCGTGCGTTCGATCCCGATCAGCCGCCGACCTGCGGCGGTCAACCGACCACCGGCTATCTGCTGTTCTACTGTGTGCCGGAAGACTACGTCGGATTCGACAACGTCACTGGAATGCCCCAAATCTATATGCAGGGTGGCGATTTCGCGGTGGCAACGCTGATCGCGACCCAGTACGGGCTTGCGGTGCTGACCCGCGGCGGTCAAGACGCGTCCCAGAAGACCTCGTCGCTTCGTGCGGATTGTCTGGCCGGTGCCTGGGCGGCAAGCATCCTGCTGCAGAACCGCCCCGAGAGCAAATGGCAGATGTCGCCAGGTGACCTGGACAAGGCGATCACCGCGCTGCTCGTTTTCCGTGGCTCCGGCGACGTCGCACGCCAGGGTCAGGGTTCGACCCGCGTGGACGCCTACCGCGACGGCGTCATGAATGGGGCCAAGGCCTGCCTTAGCCGTTAGCCGTTAGTCGTTAGTCGTGTTCACGCTGCTGTGGTTCTCACTCGGCTGGCTTGCCTGGGGCGCGCTCGTCACGGTAATTAACGTGGTGACAACGTTGGTCACGATCGCGTTCGTGTTGTATGCATCGTTGGCCGTACTGGGAGCGCTGATAGTTGGCGGGATCAGCCTCCGTCGGGCGCGCGCGCGTCGGCGGCGGCCGGACATCACTCCGCCGATCGTGGTCGCTGATGGCCCGGAGTGCAGGTTCTATCGCAGCTCAGCGGCTGCCGTCACGTCTGGGCTTACACCGCACACGAAAGTCTTTGATGCGCAAGGTCTTCGCCTTGTCGCCGAGGCGGGCGCGCTGTACGTATCACCAGCCAATCCCGATGGCGCCGAAGAGCTCGCCGGGATATTGCGCGGGTGGCTGGGTTATATGGACGCGATCCGCTGGTCGGTTGCCGATATGGAGCTGCCGTTGCTGCTGCAAGCGTCGACGGAGCACCTCGGCTACTCCGACTGACTCAGGAAGCGATCGGAACGCACACCGTCGACATGATCTTGTAACCCAGTGTCTGCCGCTTGGCATCCCACAGCGGGAACAAGTAGCCGATGTAGCAGATTGCGCCGTCCACGATGTGCGCGAACTGGCGCACGATGGACATCCCGAAGCCAATCGGCTGGCCGGTGGCCTCGGAGATCACCTTGAACTTCAGCGCCGACTTGCCGATCGTCGAACCTGTTGTGCCCTGCCGATATCCCCAGTTCCAGATCGAGTACGCCAGCACAAGCAGACCCGCGAGGAACGATGCAAGCATCCCAAAAGCAGAGAACGACGACGTGCACGCGCCGCCATAGCCCTCGGTGCTCGCGACGCAGGAGTTATTGCCGGTGGCGACCGCGATGCCCTCACCGATACCGCCGATGACTACCACTGGGATGGCGTCAACGAGGGTGGCGACGACCCGTTGGATCCACGAGGTGTATGCCTCGGGCGGCAGTGCTCCCATTGGCTGGCCTGCGGCGGCCTGAGCGCCGGCTGGCGGGGGCGGAGGATATCCACTGCCTGGTGGTGGCGGCGCGGGCGGTTGTTGGCTCATGGCACCTTCCTAGGTCGCTTTGAACTGCTCGCAAATGGCGAGCTTCAGCGACCATAAGATTAATGCTTTCAGCGGTTGGCCGTGACGTTATAAGCAAATACAAATACGACTTGTAAGAAATGGTCCGCGGATTGTCACCTGCGACAGGTGGCCGCAATTATGAGGACCGCTTTGGCCGTTCACGCTCGATAGCCAACCGCTGCCATGTAGCCCACGAACCCGACGATTTCAGCTGCGATTGACAACACCAAAGCCGCGGCCGGGAACGGCCAGCCCAAACGCCGCCGAATAATCCGGATCGTTGCCACCACGGCACCGACGACGATCAGGGCAGCCGCCACGAATAACGCAACCAGGATCGACGCGGAAGCCCGGTCTGCGCTGCATGTTTGGGTGGGGCAGTAGTCGGTGAAGGCCATCGCGAAAAGCTCCATGCCCGCCGCGGCGACCCAGCAGACGCCGCTGATGACCACCAACACGGTCGACAGCACCACGTCCGTCCTATCGACTGGCGGCTTTGAACCGGGGAAGGCCGGCGTGAGGCCGACGGGATTGGGATAGCCCGATGACATGAGGACACAATAGTGCGTGAATCACCGCGCGATATGTCTTCGATATCACAGCATGCAAATTCCAATTAACTTCCAATCGCCCGGCTACTGAATTTTGTGCGATCTACGACAAAGCAAAGTGGCCAACCGACAGCAAATCCGCCACGATGAAGGGGTTGCTCTCCAACGAGTCTGCAAGCCGTCTCCAACCGCTCTGACCATGCTTGCTGGCATGACTTCACCGACATTCCCCCATCCTTCTGACAATCCCGCGAACCAGCCTCCGAGTTATCCACCAGCGCCCGCTCCGCCGCCCGGCTGGGCACCTCAGGTTGACGCCGACGGGCGGCCGCTGTCGGATAAGAGCAAGCTCACGGCAGGACTGCTGGGCATCTTCCTCGGCAGCTTCGGAGTCGGCCGGTTCTATCTCGGCTACACCGGGTTAGGCATCGCCCAGATTGCCGTGACGTGGCTGACATTCGGTCTCGGCGGGCTCTGGCCGCTGATCGATGCGGTGCTGATTCTCGCTGGCAGGGTGCCCGACGCGCAGGGACGCACGCTTCGCGACTGATTGGTGTTGCGAGATAGGCCGCAGGATCGGCGGCGGCAACGTCCGCCGAGGACCAGTTTCTCAGCGCGATCGGTTCGCATGGCGTTGCCTACGACTCACCGCAGGCCGCCATCAAGGATGCTGCGAACGTGTGCGAGCTTCTGGCCAACGGCAATTCGGCTGTCTCGGTGGCCAAGCAGATCGACGCAAACACCGACCTGACCGTCCCGCAGATTAAACATTTCATCGGTGACTCGGTCAGCGTCTACTGCCCGCAATACGAATCGGAACTGCACGACTGAGGCGACCATTCCAGGGGCGGGGACCGCAATTGCGGTTCCCGCCCCGTCGTCGTCTAGCTCCGCTGAGTCCGAATGTCGAACTCGACGTTGTCGCCGTCGACCTTGGTGATGCGCATGTGCGCGACGTAAGGGCCCTCTGGGCCGGTGAAGTGGCAGTCGAACTCCCCGCCCACCTTCGCGCCTACCCCCGTCGGGCAATTCACGTCGGTCGGTTTGAATCCCGTTTCCTTCGACACCACATCAACCACCGACTGCGCGGCCCCCTCAGGTTTGATGGTCTTGGTGCAGCCGGCTAGTTGCAGTGTCGCTACGCCGATAAGCATGCCGACTGCAACGCGAACGCCGATAGTTGTCGTCATCAGGACAGCTAACCGAAAAGCGTTGGAGCCTGATTGGAATGTCAGCCCGGCGGCAAGGCGGCGACCCGTTGGGCCAGTTGCTGGTCCCAGACCTTTTCGCCCGTGGCGCTGACCACGGCTTGAGCGCGCGCAAGCAGCTCGTGCGCGTGACGAAGCCGACCATGATGGGCTTCTATGTCGGCGAGCAGAGCCAGGAAGAACGGCGTCATCACCGTGCTGCCGTCATGGGTGTAGGTGTCAAACGCCTCGAACGCGACTGCTGGGTCACCACCAACGCCGGTAAGCGTTTGCGCCCAAACCGAAATCATCTGCGCGCATGCTGCCCATTGCGGAGAGCCGGCAGCGATGAACTCGTCGTACACGGTGTCGGCCGCGGCGGCAGTACCGTCGACGATGCCTAGCATTGCGTCGATTTCGACCTTCGACAGCTTGGCCGCTAAGAGGTCGAAGTGGGCACGGCGGCTCTGGGCCAGTTCCAGCGCGGTGCGGCTGTGCCGATGAGCGCCGGCGCGGTCGCCCAGGTTGGCTCTTCCCAAACCCAGCCAGCAATAGACCCGCGGGTGGAAGAAATACAACGGGTCGGCGACTGTCTCGGGCGGAGGAAAATGCGCCATCATGTTGCCGGCCAACGCGGCTTGCGCGTCGTGTTCGCCTCGCAGGCCGTGGATCATCACCTGCACGAAGTGACTCGCTACACCGATATCCGGGTCGCTGGATGAGGCGTGCTGCGCCGCTAGGCCATTGGCAAGTGCTTGCGCCTCATCGATACGACCGCGGGCACAGAGCATTTGGCATTGCAGCGCGACTGCGCCGTAAAAGTGCCGACCACTCGCGTGCTCACCGATGTCGAATGCGCGTTGCACGGCATCGGCGGCGGCCGAACTGTTTTGACCGTCGAGGATCGCGTGGGCGCCAGCCAGGTGCAGCCACAGGATCGCCTGCCGTTGCAGCGGTTCAGGTTTGGGCGGCAGCCTGCGGCATACCTGCAGTGCATGGTCGGCCAGGATGGCGACGTCATCGTAAGCCGACCGGGTAAGGGCTCGTTGGATCGCGGTTTCGTAGATCTCCACTGTGGTCTCGGCATTCAGCGCACTGCCGGCCCGCCACGCGTGGTCGGTCACGGAGATGACATCTTCGTAGGCGGCCGTAGCCACGCTCACGGCGTTGCGAGAGGCGATGGCCGCGTGCACCGCTGCACGCTCCGCGCTGGGCACCTGGGCCAGAACGGCATCGTGGAGTAGACCATGCCCGAACCTGTAGCCGCCCGGCCGGTCTTGCGCCTCGTCGAGTAGTCCTGTCTCGTAGGCGGGTCGCAGCCGCGTTTGAATGGTCGACACCGACAGATCCACGACGTCGGCGAGGTCCGCGACGTCGAACTCCGCGCCGATCACCGCGGCGGCCGCCAGAGCGCGCCGGGAAGGCCGGTCGAGACGGTTTAACCGCTCACCGACCATGCCGGCTACAGCTGCGGAGACATCGCTGGCGTGCCCGTCGGCCACGTCATGCAGGCGGTTGGTCGCGATGAGGACGGACACGAGCTCCCGGATATACAACGGGTTTCCGTTGGTGCGGCTCCAAACGTATTGCGACACCGTGTTCTCAGTCGGAGTTGGGGCCATTGCGTTGACGAGTTCGGCGGTGCCGTCGCGGTCGATGCCGTCCAGATGGATCGCGCGGGCGGTCTCGGAGCGGATGAGCCGCTCGAACGCGTGTCGGTTGATCGGACGACCGCTGCCGAAATATGTCCAGTTCCCGATTACCTGGATAGGCAGGCGCCCAAGTTGTGCACTGAGCACGGACAGTGCATTGCCGGAGGGGGAGTCGGCCAGGTGCAGATCGTCGAGAATCAGCAACAGCGGGCGGATGGAAGACAGCTCGCGCAACGCAGCCGCCACGCCCTCGATGAGCGCGAACCCAGTGGCGGCCGTCCGCATCGCGGAACTGACGACGTCGCCGTCGGTCCATTCGGGAACCAGCGCGTCGACAACACCCGGCGCGACGCGACGCACCGCGGCGCGGCCAGGTGGTCCGAATTCATCGCCGAGCCGTCGCAGAACCTGTATCCAGGTCCACATCAGTGGCAGCCGGATGCCAGGCGGATGCGCAGCCCACGCGACCGTCATTCCCGTCTTGCGGGCGCGTGCTGAAACCTCTTGCGCCAGTGTGGTTTTCCCGATGCCACTGTCGCCAGCGAGCAGGATCAGTCCGCCTGATCCCGTGCGGGCGCCCGTTGCGGCAGCAAGGACGGCGTCCAGCTCGGCTGCGCGACCGACGAAAGGCATCCCATCGGTGTCCGGCCCGCCAGCGACCACGGGTTCAACGACCGGTCGCTGGAAAAGCAGATCCGAGGATCCGTCGCTGATCTTTCGATAGAGGGTTTGCAGGCCGTCTCCGGGTGAGGTTCCAAGTTCGCGATCCAGCGTGATGCGCGCGTGGTCAAAGGCGCGGATAGCGTCCGACGTGCGACCGGTCCGGTAGAGCGCAACCATCAGGTGGCCCCACAACCGTTCCTCGGTCGGATCGGCCGCGACGGCGGCCTGGATCTCCGGAATGATGTCGGCGCCATCGCCGCATTGCAGCGCGGCATCAAACCGTGCCTCGATCGCGGTGTTGCGCAGCGCGGTGTAGCGGGTGGCGTCCACGTGGGCAAAGTCGCGGTGAGAGAACTCTCCGAAAGGATCACCCCGCCAAAGCATTAGCGCGGCGCTGAGTAGCTCGAACGCGTCGGCGGCGGCGCCCCGGATTAGTGCCGCGCGGCCATCCTTGACAAGTGTTTCAAACCGGTGCAGGTCAACCGAATCGCCGGCGAGCAGGGTCAGTTGGTAGCCGTAGGCCCGAGACACCAGCCGCGCCCTGGCGGCCGGTGACGCTTCGGTCGGCACGGCCAGGATGCGCCGCAGATTCGTGACGTAGGCCCGAAGCGATGCCAACGCTTTCGGCGGCGGCTTGTCTTCCCAGACCGCATCGATCAACCGGTCGGCGCTGACTACGGTCCCGTGGTTTGCCAACAGCACTGCCAGCACGCAGCGCTGTTTGGGCCCGCCGAGTGGCGCGCTGGACCCATCGACGCCGATTTCTACAGCGCCCGATAGCAAGTATTCGACCATGACCTTCAACCGCGAGCGAAGTAACTGACCGTTGCTAGCCGGCCAAACGATACACGGCTGACGGCGAACCTGTGCGTGAACTGAACGTCAGCTGTGGGCGGCGATTCGGCGACGAATTGTCCAGTGAATTGGACGATTTTGGGGTGTCGGGTTAGCACGACACCACGATCCGATGTTGGGCTCAATAAATTCTCAACGCGTCGCCGTCGCCGACGCTTGGAATCCCTGCGCGACGTCAAACCTTCACTTCGGCGTCCGGTAACTCCTCTCGCCACTGGCGCCACACCGCGCGGTCGGTCATCAGGTCCAGCATGGTGCCGAACCCGGTTGGGTAGATCAGCGCGACCAGCCAGCGCCGGGAATCGCCCTGGCTGACCTCGAACCCACCGCGAAAGAACTGCCGCAGCCATTTGATGGTCAGTTGGTCGCGGGGGAAGTCGAAGATCACCACCGGCTCACCAGAGTCCAGTTTCGCCTTGTAGTCGGTCAGACCCAACTCCTCGTCGACCCACTTCGAGTACTCGCAGGCGACACAGCGCAAATGCGTATCGGTCAGCTGCAGCTCGACGTTGACCCACCAGGAATTACCCCGGCTCTTCAACAAGTAGGCCTTGGTTTTAGGTGGCGCACTTGCCATTTCGTTGTCCTCGTCAGCTCATCACGCAGTGATGCTGATGGTCTTGTCGATGGTCTCCAGGGCATCGAACAACACCTTGGCCTGGGCATCATTGCTTGTCGCGTTCAGCTGCAGCACGTACAGACCCTGTTGGCCGTTGATGACGATCGTCTCCTGCCCGGAGGCGGCCTTGATGCCTTGCAGGTCGTACTCTCCGGCGATCCGGTAGGCGGGGAACCCAGACACGGTGGCCGTTTCGTCGCCGGCGGGAACGAACCCGGGGAGGTTCTTCATTTCGCCGCCCGCCAGCGCCAGCAGCTTGTCCGGGTCGACAGGACCGTCGAGCTTGGAGAGCACTGCGATGATGTTCGGCGTGTAGTCCGCTCCCTGCGCTTCCGGTCCGCTGTAGACGATCGCCCCATATGCGTAATCGGGCGTTTTGTCTCCAGCGCTGTCCCCCCCATCGGGCACCTGCACGTTTATCTGCGGGGCACCCGTGTCGTCCTTGTGGATTTGGGTTTCGGTGATGTTCTGGTCGTGAATGTAATCGGCGATGGTGGGGTTCGTCGCTGCGCTGGCGGCGGACTTCAGGTCACGGGCCTGAAGCTTGTTCGGCGACGCGTCCGCCTTTTTCGCCGTCGGGCTCGCCGAACTGCTGGTCGCGCTTTTTGTGGCGGTCGAGGCGTGGTCCTTGTTTTGGCTACCGCACCCCGCCAGCATTGCGCTCAAAAAAACCACAGTGAACGCGGCGACCATAGGCCTGCGCTGCATCTGCATCGTGTCTCCCTCGTCGATATCAGCGGACGTTGGTCCGTTCGGGCGTCACCATAGGGACGACGGATTGGAATTTGATTGAAAAGTCCGTTTGCGCGGGCTTCAGTCAGCTGAGGACGGCTGGATCTCGAATGTGAATGAGCGGTCGCCGATGCTGATGCGGTCGCCCGCGTGAAGTTCGACACTGGTGTGGATTCGCTTACCCTGCACACGAACTCCATTGGCCGATGCGAGGTCGGTGATCACGAACGTCGCGCCCTTGTTGGTGATGACGGCGTGTTGTCGGCTCACCTTGCCGTCGGCCAGCACGACGTCGTTGTCGGAGCCGCGCCCGATTCGGGTCGCGTTGCGCGCCAACTCATGCCGTTCGCCATCGGCGTCGCGCAGCGCGGCCGTCATAGGTCGACCGGTTACTTGTGCGTCGTGTTGCAGCGCGATAATCGTGTCCTCGGCGTGGGTCCGGGCAGCCTTACGGACATCGAGGGGTTCTTGACGCAAAATGCGCCCGTGCAGTGCCCTCAGTGATGGTCCAGGGTCGATGCCCAGATCCTCGGCGAGTGTGGTTTTCAGCCGGCGGTATGCGTCCAGCGCATCCGATTGGCGGTCTGTCAGATAGTAGGCAGTGATCAATTGCGCCCACAGCGGCTCCCGATAGGCATGGTCGGCGATTAGCGTTTCGAGCTCGCCGATCACCGCAAAGGCGCGCCCGCAAGCAATTTCGGTTTCGGCTAGGACGGTTTGAGCAACGACCTTCTCCTCCTCGAGTGGCTGAGCGAAGGCGTCGACAAACGCGAAGTCGCGCAGATCGTCGAGGACGGGGCCGCGCCATTCGGCCAATGCCGCAGCGAGGTCGCTGCTCGCCTGCTCGAATTTGCCAGCGGCAGCCGCGTGCAGTCCGGCGTCCTTTCTGGCGATGAAGCGACCGACGTCGCACTGCTTGTCGTCAACGACGAGTCGGTATCCGGGCGGCGCGCTGGGCAACACTGCGCGTGGGTCAGCGCCGGCGTTGCCGAACATGCGACGCAAGTTAGAGATATAGGAATGCACTGTGGCCCGAGCTCCATCCGGTGGCTGTTGCGACCACACCGCATCCATCAGTGCGTCGACTCCGACCGCCCGGTTGCGGTTGATGAGGACAATCGCCAGCACCGCGCGCTGCTTCGGGGTGCCCAACGGCAGCGGCTTGCCCGCGACACTAATCTGCAAGGGCCCCAAGACACCTAGCTGGAGCTCGTCGTCCGCGCTCGCCAAGCCCTGATTGCCGGCTGCCTCAGCGGTACTCATCGATGCGAATTTACCGCCGCTGCCGCCGGGCTGCCGCGAACCCGCGGGTAAGTCGGCGACGACCACGTAGGGTTCGACGTCAAGACCCGGCGAAGCTAGGCATACGAATCGGAGGTGACTATGCACGGCGCCTGGAGTATCACCGCTTTTGTTGCCCTGCTGGTTCTGGGAATCGCTGCGGTGCAGGGGTTGATCTGGATTCCGATCATCATGTGGATGCGGCGCAAGCGTCGTGCCTCTGTCGCTGCGCTTGCATTGGCGATGGAGTCAGAGACGGTGGTTCGCCCGCCTGAGAAGGGCGTCTATCGGGGGTCGACGGCGCCGGGCTACCCAATTGTCAATAACAACGGCACGATCGCGTTGACCAAACGCCGGCTGGTCTTTACCACCGTCACCGGCAAGACGATTGAAATTCCTACCGCGGAGATCACCGGCGTGCGCGAGGCGAAGGTGTTCAAGACAGCGGTGCGTGGTGGCCGCACACATCTCGTGATTCAAACTCGATCCGGCGAGATCGGCTTTTACGTCCCTAACGTCGCTGACTGGATGGGCGCCGTCAGGACCATCGGGTCGGGCCAACCGATCTAGCCCCTTTGCCCGCGAGCGTGCGTGTTTGTACGCCGACACGCCGCTGGAGTCGTACAACTGCGCACGCTCGCGGATGAGGAAGCGGGGCTAGCCGGTCGGTCGGGTCCGTCGAGAGTGGCCGCCCAGGCCCGGGATCAACATCGGGACACGGCGACGGTAGTCGCTGTATTCCTCTCCGAATGCGCGAATCAGGTCGTGCTCCTCGAATTGGACTGCGACCAAGATGTATCCGGTCGTCGCAACCGCAAAGAGCAAGTGTCCCAACGTCATTCTCGGTGTGGCCCAAAACGCGATCAGGAAACCCAGGTAGAGCGGGTGCCGAACCGCCCGATAGAAAAGTGGCGTCGTGAACTTGTGCTCGACAAGTTGCCGCCCACGCAGGCGGGCGACTACCTGACGCACGCCGAACAGATCGAAATGATCGATGAGAAGGGTGCTCAGCAAGACAATCGCCCACCCGACAAGACCGGTGACCGTCAACAACGCCTGCCATGGGTGGGCGGTGACCCGCCACACGTCATGGGTAAGCGGATACCACGCCGCGACCAGAACGATCAGACAGATATTGGAGGCCAGCACGTACGTCGACCGCTCGGCACTGGGCGGCACGATCCGCGTCCACAGGCGCTTGAATCCCTGCCTGGCCATCACGCTGTGCTGGACGGCGAACAGGCCGAGCAACGCGATGTCGATGACCACCGCGGTAACGGTCAGCGTGCCGTCGCCGAGGCCGCCGCGATCGATGCTTTTACCGACGATGTGCACGTTGCCGACCATGAAGTCGGCATCGACGACGAACCCGATCATGTAGAGGAAGGTGGCCAGGAACATGAGATAAACGGCCACGCCGTAGGCCGCGATGAGGACACCTCCGGCAGAGCTGCCGGCTGGCCTCGACGAAGTCCCATCGCTGGTTGCCACACGAAGATTGTGCTCCGCTTTTCGGCCGAAAACTACGTTTGCGCGAAAAGCCCGCTAGGCCCGAGGACCGACGGGCCGCTCTTCGAGAGCCTCCGGCTCGTCGGCGTGCGTGTGTCGGCTGCTGATCAGCAGGCCGAATAGTGCACCCACCACACAGACGACGACCGTGGCCGTGAAGATGCCTCCGTACATTTCGGCGAACGCCTGCCGGTAGAGCGTTCCCTGCGCGACGATCCGTTCCGCCAAGCTCGCGTTTGTCGGCACTTGCGCCGAGAGCTTCGAAACGATGTGGGGCAGCTGATAAAAACCCCACGCACTCAGCGCCGCCACCCCGATGAGCATGCCGGTCATTCGGGCCACCACGACGGCCGCCGAGGCGATGCCGTGTTGGGCTGAGGGCACCACCCGCAAGCTGGCTGACGTCAGCGGGCCGATCACCAAACCCAGACCCAAGCCGGCCACGACCAGCTCGGGAAGCACGATAATGACGAACACTTCAGGACGGTGGCTCGCCAGCTCGACTCGCCACGTTGAGATCACCCAGAAGCCGCCGGCCGCAACGAGCAGACCAATGAACGTCATTGCGCGGTCACCGATCTTGGTCGCCACCAAGCCGCCGACGACGGCGCCGATCGGCAACGCGCCGAGGAACCACAACAGAAGCATGGCGGCATAGTTTTGATCTTTGAAAAGCACGCCTTGAGCGAAAAGCTCCACGTCGACCAACGTCACCATCAACGCCGCACCGGCGCACAGCGACGCGCCGAGCGCCGACAGGAACGGCCGGAAGTGGACCCCGGTGGGCTCGATCAGCTTGGTGCGCGAAAACCGTTCCCAGACAGCGAAGATCAGCGCAGCGACCACCGCAGCGATGATCAACGGCGGGCCGTACCTGGGTAGCGCCTGCTTGCCGTCGGGGTTGGCGTTGTACAGCCCAATTACCGCCAGCCCCAACGTAATTGCCAGCAGCAATCCACCAACCACGTCGACCTTTTCCGGGTCGGTGCTGCGGTCTCGTGAGGGGAGGCTGAATTGGATCATCACCATCGCGGCCAGCGCCAGCGGCACGTTGATCCAGAAAACGTCTTGCCAGCGGCTCGTCAGCCAGACGATGAGGATGCCGTAGAGCGGACCGAGCACGCTGCCCAGCTCCTGCGCGGCACCGATGCCGCCGAGGATCCCGGCCCGGTTGCGCTGGCTCCACAGATCCGCACCGAGGGCCAGGGTCACTGGCAGCAGCGCACCGCTGGCGATGCCCTGAATGGTGCGGCCGATCACCAACATGTGGAGGTCGGTGGATAGGGCGGTGATCACCGAGCCGGCGATGAACGCGGCCAGGCTGGCCTGCAGCAGCAGTTTGCGGCCGAATCGGTCCGAGGCGCGGCCCAACAGCGGCATCGCGGCGATGTAGCCCAGCAGATACCAGGTGACGATCGGTGTGATGCGTTGCAGCTGGTTGATCGGGATGCCGACGGTGTTGATGATGTCGCGCATGATGGTGACCACGACGTAGGTGTCGAGGGCACCGAGCAGAACGGCGAGGCTGCCTGCGCCGATGGCGACTCCGCGGCCGGCGTGCGGTGCCGTCATCCGGCTACCGGCGGCTTGGTGACCTGCACGGGCGCGTTCCAGTTCGACAGCGTCATCTGCACGGAGTTGCCCGAGCTTTGGTCCAGCTTCGCCTGCACCAACTGGTGATCACCGTTTTCCTGGACCCACATCGTCGCCGGCAGCGGCTGGGTCGCCTTCAGTTGGGGCGCAAGCCCATTCACCGCATCAGCCGATGCCGTTCCGGTGATCTTGACCGTGCTTTGCCCGTTGATCGTCTCGCGCGATTCGGACTTGGGGTTGCTGATGTTGGTCAAGATGTTGGCCAGGCCGGTGTTCGGGTTGAGGATCTCCGACGGGTCGTAGATAGCGGACGCCGGACCGAAGCTTTCCCAATGGCCCGGGGTCAGCGCCGCGTAGAGGGTTCCGTCGCTGACCACGAACTGGGCGTCGACGGCCGAGCCCAAGACCGTGAGGTTGGCCTCGCCCTTGGCCGCGGTGTCAGGTGCGGTGGTCAGATCGCCGGTCAGGGTCTTGACCGGGAGGCCTTTGATCGTGCCGGTCACCGAAAGCACCAAGTGCACGCTCTTGACGTTTCGGGTGGTCAGGTTGGACTTGGCGAGCAGCTGGGCCGCATCCGGAAGTGGCGCGGCGGATTGCTTCGATGACGAGTTGCAGCCGCCGACCAGGGCGGTGGCGATGCTGAGGGCGGCAAGGACGGCAAGGATTGGACCAATTCGGCGCGGCGTCGGCATAAGTTGCATCGTAGAGGGTGGCGTTTGGGCGACGCCGAAGCCCGAGGTGACCGCGACATCGCGCGCGAAGACCCGACTTATTAGCCTGAGGCGGTGTTCACCGGAATC
>DAIODV010000016.1:0-20062 GCA_036746615.1 Mycobacterium sp. | reverse complement strand
CCCCCGGCCCCCCAGCCGATGCCGCGGCTCTACATCAGCGACACCGCCGCGCCCAACGCGTTCGCCACCGGGCGCAATCCGCGCAACGCCGCGGTGTGCTGCACCACCGGGATCCTGAACATGCTCAATGAGCGTGAGCTGCGCGCGGTGCTGGGTCACGAGCTTTCGCACGTCTACAACCGCGACATCCTGATCTCGTGCGTGGCCGGCGCGCTGGCGTCGGTGATCACCGCATTGTCTTACATGGCAATGTTCTTCGGTGGCAATGACCGCGAAGGCGGCAATCCTTTTGCGCTGCTGCTGGTTTCGATGCTCGGCCCGATCGCGGCGACGGTGGTGCGGATGGCTGTTTCGCGGTCGCGAGAGTATCAGGCCGACGAGTCGGGTGCGATCCTGACCGGCGACCCGTTGGCGTTGGCCTCGGCGCTGCGCAAGATTTCGGGTGGTGTGCAGGCCGCGCCGCTGCCGCCTGAGCCGCAGCTGGCCGCGCAGGCGCACCTGATGATCGCCAACCCGTTCCGCAACGGCGAGAAGATCGGGTCGCTGTTTTCGACGCACCCGCCGATCGCCGACCGGATCCGCCGGCTCGAGGAAATGGCCGGGCGCTAGAGGGCGCTAGTCGGGCTAGTCATCCCGCTGGTGGCGAACGTAACGTCACGGCGGTTTTTCTGCCGATTTCTCGCCACCACGTTACGCTCGGCGAGCCTGGATCCATGCCGAGTCAGAAGCCCGCGCCGTGCACTTCGTGTCCGGGCGTCTCCGCGGTTAATCCCCGATAGGCGTCTTCGACGGTTGCGCCGTGGTTGATGACGGAGTCGACTTCGCGCGCGATCGGCATATTCAATCCGTACTTGTCGGCGAACTCCATGATCACGCTGGCGGCCTTGACCCCCTCGGCGACTTGGTTCATCGACGAGATGATCTCGTCGATCGGTTTGCCTGCACCGAGTTGCTCACCGACGTGGCGATTGCGGCTGCGCTGGCTGGTGCAAGTGACAATCAGGTCACCCATGCCGGCCAAACCGGAGAAGGTGTCGCGCTGTCCGCCCATGGCCTCGCCCAGTTTTGACATCTCGCGCACCGAGCGTGCCATCACCAGTGCGCGGGTGTTCTCGCCGATGCCCAGCGAGTAGCCCATGCCGACCGCGATCGCATAGACGTTCTTCAGCGCGCCGGCCATCTCGACGCCGATCACGTCGTCGGTGGTGTACACCCGAAATCGCCTGGTGCTGAAGAGTTGTGCCAACCGCGAGGCCAGGTGGTGGTCGGGCATCGCCAGCACCGCGGCGGCTGCGTAGCCCTCGCCCACCTCGCGGGCAATGTTGGGCCCGGCCAGGATGCCGGCCGGATGGCCGGGCAGCACTTCCTCGATGATCTGCGACATCCGCATGTTGGTGCCTTGTTCGAGACCCTTGACCAACGACACGACAGGCACCCACGGCCGCAGCTCGGCCGCCAATTCGGTGAGCACGCCGCGGAATCCGTGCGACGGCACACCCATCACGACGACGTCGGCGGCGTTGGCGGCCTCGGCGAAGTCCGTGGTGGCGCGCAAGGTTTCGCTCAGAACGGCCTCGTCACCCAGATAGCGGGTATTGCGGTGGTTCTCGTTGATGTCCTTGGCAGTCTCTTCCGAACGCACCCATTGCAGGGTCGGTGCGCGACGCGCGCAGATGGAAGCGACGGTGGTGCCCCAAGAACCGCCACCCAAAACGACGACTTTCGGTTCGCGCATAGCAGCTGACATGGCGACCAGCGTATTGCCGCCGCTCAATCTTTACCGGCGGTTGGTTAGAAGTGGCCCCAGCCGCGCTGGCCGTCCCAGCCGCCGCACACGCCGTTTGAGCAGGCGTTAACGGTGCCACCCTGGAAGGGATTCCAGCCGCCGCAGCCGTTCCAACCGGGGCCGCTGCCGCAGCCACCGCCGCCACCCTGGCCGTCGGGACCGCCGCTACCGTTCGCGGGGTCCGCGAGAATCACGTAACTGGTTGCGGCGGTTGGCGCGGTCGCGGTGACGACGGCTACCGATGCAGCGGCAATCGCTCCAGCAGCAGCTCCCGCCACAACCACCGAAGTGACGAAATTCCGTGTGGTTAGCATGGCTCAATAATGCTCCGGAGCGAGCGCTTACGCCACCCCAGTTTGCGGCGTGTCGGCGCGCCCGAACACCATGGCCTCTTCGATCCGGTCGAACCGGTAGTCGATGGCGTCGGCGAAGTAGTTCTGCCGGACGTTCCACGGCCGCTTAGTGCCGGACTTCGGAAGAGCGTGCGGCGCACGCAGCACGTACCCGGCTTGGATGTCCCACGACGGCTTTTCGGGCATCGGCTCACCGTCCAGGTGCGGATAGGCATGCGTGTAGCCGTGAGACTTCATGTGCGCCAGCAGCTTTGCCGTCGCGCGGGCGGTCATGTCGGCGCGCAGCGTCCACGAGGCGTTGGTGTACCCGACGCACCAGAACAGGTTGGGCACTTCTTCCAGCATGTGCGCCTTGTAGACGAAGCGGTCCTGCGGCTTGATCTCCCCGCCGTCGACCGACACGGTCACGCCGCCAAGCGCCTGCAATTGCAGACCGGTCGCGGTGACGATGATGTCGGCGTCGAGGCGTCCGCCGGACGTCAAAACGACTCCGGCGGAATCGAAGTGGTCGATGTGGTCGGTGACCACGTCGGCGCGGCCGTCGCCGATTGCGACGTACAGGTCGGCGTCGGGGATCAGGCACAGCCGCTGATCCCACGGGTTGTAGCGCGGCTTGAAATGGGTGTCGACGTCATAGCCCTCGGGCAGATGGCTGATCGCGACGCGGCGGATCACCCAGCGTATGAATCCAGGTGTCTTACGCGCTAAGAACCAGATCATGCCTTCGAGCAGGGCATTGCGCTGGCGGATGATCAGGTGAGCAACCTTGCTGGGCAACACTTTTCGCAGCAAATTCGCCGAGGCGCTGTACTTGGACGCCGAGAACAGATACGTGGGTGAGCGCTGCAGCATCGTGACTTTGGACGCCTTTTCAGCAAGTGACGGGATCAGCGACATCGCGGTGGCACCGCTTCCGATCACCACCATCTTCTTGCCGGCGTAGTCGAGGTCTTCGGGCCAGTACTGCGGATGCACGACGGTGCCGCTGAACTCTTCGATGCCGGGGAAGTCCGGGGTGTAGCCCTCGTCGTAGTTGTAGTAGCCGGACCCGAAGAACACGAAGCGTCCGCGGTAGACCTTCTGCGCGCCGTCTTGTTCGGCGGTGACGGTCCAGGTGTCGGTCGACGAATCCCAGTCCGCCGAGCGGACGTAGCTGTTGAACCGGATGTGGCTGTCGATGCCGTACTTGCGCGCGGTCGCGTTCAGGTATTCGCGGATGTGTTCCCCGTCGGCGACGCCTTCTTCCCGGGTCCACGGTTCCCACGGAAAGCAGAGAGTGAAGATGCTGCTGTCGGAGCGGACGCCCGGGTAGCGAAACAGGTCCCAGGTGCCGCCGATCTGGTCGCGCCGCTCCAAGATGACGTAGCGGGTCCCGGGGTTGCGCTCGGTGATGCGGTAGGCCGCGCCCAGGCCGGAGAAGCCGGCACCGATGATGACGACGTCTACGTCTTCCATGTCAACAGACTAGGCAACTAGCGGTAGTTGACGAACTGCAGCGCGACGTCGAGGTCGGCCTGCTTGAGCATCGCAATGACGGCTTGGAGGTCGTCGCGTTTCTTGCTGGTGACGCGCACCTCGTCGCCCTGGATCTGGGTCTTGACGGTCTTGGGGCCGTCATCGCGGATGAGCTTGGTGATCTTCTTGGCGTTTTCGCTGCTGATGCCCTGTTTGAGGGTGCCGGTGACCTTGTAGGTCTTGCCGGAGGCCTGCGGCTCGCCGGCGTCGAAGGCCTTGAGGCTGATGTCGCGGCGGATCAGCTTCTCCTTGAACACGTCGACGGCGGCCTTGACGCGCTCCTCGGTCGAGCTGGTCAGCTCGATCGCCTCGTCGCCCTTCCAGGCGATCTTCGTGTCGGTCCCGCGGAAGTCAAACCGCGTGGCCAGTTCCTTTGCCGCCTGGTTCAGGGCGTTGTCGACCTCCTGACGATCGATCTTGCTGACGACGTCGAACGATGAATCCGCCATTGGATCCGTTACCCCTTTCCTGTCGAGGTCGGCCGTTTGCGCCCCAGGTACATCCTCGTTGTACTCTTGCTACCCGTACCACACCGGCAGATTGCCCGAGCGGCCAATGGGAGCGGACTGTAAATCCGTCGGCGTATGCCTACCCAGGTTCGAATCCTGGATCTGCCACCAAGCGTCAGAGAAAGACGTCGTTGAGCGTAACCGTGCGTAAGTTCCGTGCGTGGATCACTTCGCAGAGTTGCGCGTAGACGTGGGTGACCGGCGGATGGTTGAGGTGCCCGAGCACGATCGCCTGGCCGGTGAAGTACCGCCGGGCCATCTGCACGATGTAGTCCTCGGTGATCACGGTGGAATCGGCGAGTGAACCCGACCACAGCGTGATCGCCCGATAGCCGAGGCCGGCTGCCACGGCATCGACGGTCGAGTTGTGCTTTCCGTAGGGCGGCCGAAAGTACGGACGCGCGGATACCCCGTACGTCTTTTTCAAGAAATCGTCGTTGCGGGAGATCTCTTGGGCCACTCGGGTTGCAGGCACCTTGGTCAGGTTGGGATGCGACCAGGTGTGGTTGCCCAGCTGAATCTGGCCTGATTCGACGAGCGGCCGCAGCAGTGTCAGGTTGTCGGTCCACGAGCGGTACATGCCGTTGACGAAATAGGTCAGCCGTATGCCGGTGTCTCTGGCGAACTCTGTGTAGAGCCGCACCACATCGGTGTTCACGCCGTCATCAAGCGTCAGCGCCAACAGATTGCCGTCCCCGGGCAGCTTGGTGAGCACACCGCCGCCCGGCAGCGGCACCCGCACGATGGGCGCGGCAGGAACGGGCTTGGCGACGGATGGGTGTGGCGTCGGCGCAGCAGCCGCCCGCGCCGCGGGAGTGTGTGGCGGACCGGCGAATACGCCGCGCGCCATGCCCGCGCCACCGAGAACGGTGGCGGACAGCGCCCCGAGAAAAAGGCGCCGGTTCAGGTCGGACATACTTCCATGGTGTCATGTCCGATGAGAATTGCGCGGTAGCGAAGTCTGTCTAGACGTGTCTAGAACTAATCTTTCGATGTCAATCTCGGCCGACGGCTACGTGGCGGGGCCTGACCAAAGTGAACAGCACCCGCTCGGTGTTGGCGGCGAAACCCTGCATGAGTGGCATCTCGGTGCACCTAAGGATCATCCGGTCAACCGGCAAGTGGTCTCCGAAATGCTCGACGGCATGGGGGCAACGATTATGGGCCGCAACATGTTCGGTCCGATTCGCGGGCCGTGGGGTGACTCCGATTGGCGGGGGTGGTGGGGTGACACACCGCCCTACCATTGCCCGGTGTTTGTGCTGACTCACTACCAGCACGACCCGATCGAGATGCGTGGCGGGACAACCTTTCACTTCGTCACTGACGGGATCGAGGCTGCGTATGCCCAAGCGCTGGCGGCTGCTGACGGCCGCTCGATCTCCATCGCGGGGGGAGCCTCGTGTGGCCGGCAAGCAATCGCAGCGGGGATTGTCGACGAGATCGACCTCCAAATCAACCCGGTCATCCTCGGGTCGGGTGAGCGCCTCCTCGACGGCTTCGAGGCGGGCCGGCCTGCGCTTGAACTGGTCCGGGTACTGGAGGCCCCGGGCGTCGCGCACTTGCGATACCGGGTTATTCGATGAGGCTTTCCAGCGACCCGCTGGGGTCGTAGTAGAGCTCCTGGCGTGCGATCCTGCCGTCGCGATAGCGGTAGACCACGATGTACGTCGAGCGCAGGCGTTGGCCACCTTGGGTCCAGTCGAACTGCACGCGCACGAACGCCGCAGTCGCATCGGGCGTGATCGCGTGTTCCAACGCTTCATAGCGAATGTCCGCGCAGTCACGAATCGTGAGTGCGATGAACTCGAGTGTGCGCTCGATGCCGTCGATGCGCGCCGGCCAATCGAAGAGACGAACCGTCGGGCTGATGTACACCACGCCGGGCTGATAGAGATCACGCGCTACGGCCGGATCGCCCTCGGCGAAGGCACGCGCGAAGCACGCCTCCTGCGCAAGTAGTGCGGCCTCTGAAATACCTTGCGCGGTCACGGTTTAGCCATCGCCGAGTCGGCAGCTGCCCAGTCGGTCGACACCTTGCGGTGCTTGATCAGCCAGGTGTCGCCGTCAGGCACGAATGTGTCGCGGTAGCGGCCGATGTGGTCGAGCCCGATATGGGTTACCACGGTGAAGTAGCAGGAGACTTGTGCTTGGTCGCGAGTGACGTTGGTGAACAGCACGTTGGCGACGTTGTGCCGGACGATGGTGGCCTTGCCCGTCACCGTGCCGAGGAACGCGACGATCTCGGATCGGCCGCGCAGCGTCTGGCTGCCGCGTATCTCCAGCACACCATCGGCGCAGAACGTCCCGGCGAGTTCCTCGAGACGGCCCGCGTCGCCGGCCCAGCTATATCGCGCGAGGGTGTCGCGGATGTGCTCACGGGCGACCAGTTCCCATAGCTCCACCGTCGTCGACTCCTTGCTCATTAGCCTCACCAGTCCCGTCGCGCCCTGGTGTGAGGCACAATCCTTTTGTGACCACAGCGCCGAACAAGCCGACGGTAGCAATCGTCGGCGCGGGCCTCGGCGGTATCGCGATGGGCATACAACTCAGCCACGGCGGATATGACTTCACAATCTTCGATAGCGGCGACGACTTCGGCGGCACCTGGCGCAAGAACACCTACCCCGGCGCGGCCTGCGACGTGCCCTCGCACTTTTACTCCTATTCGTTCGCGCTGAACCCGCGGTGGAGCAAGACGTTCGCCGAACAGCCGGAGATTCTCGCCTACATCGAAAAGGTCGCCGCCGACCACGGTTTGGCCGAGCATCTGGTGCCGCGCACACGCGTCACGACGCTGCGGTGGTCAGACACGGACAAGCGGTGGACGCTGACGACCGACGACGGCCAGTCCCGCGAGTTCGACGTTGTGGTCAGCGCGGTGGGAATGCTGGATGTCCCGAAGATTCCGGAGATCCCCGGCGCCAACCGATTCCGCGGTCGCGCATTTCACTCGTCGCAATGGGATCATTCCAAATCGACTGCAGGAGAACGTGTTGCATCGATTGGCACCGGCGCGAGCGCCATCCAGTACGTCCCGGCGATCGCCCGCGACACCGCACACCTGACGGTATTTCAGCGCACGCCGATCTGGGTTTCGCCGCGGTTCGACGAGCCGTTCACCCCGGAGCAGCAGGAACTCTTCGAACGCGACCCGGTGGAAGCGCTGAAGGTGCGCGATGCCGCCTGCCACGACTACGAATCGGCGAATTTCGCCGTCGATTCCACGATGACCACCGAGCTGACCGGCATGGCGCACAGCTATCTGCATCGCAAAGTCAAGGATCCGGAGCTGCGCGCCAAACTGACGCCGGACTATCCCGTCGGCTGCAAGCGACCACTGACATCGCGCACGTGGTTCCCGACGTTCGCGTTACCCCATGTCGCGCTGGAGACCTCGCCCATTGTCGAGTTCACCGAACGCGGCCTGCGCACGGCGGACGGCACAGAGCACGAGGTCGACACCGTCATCTATGGAACTGGCTTTCGCGCAGTGGATTTCCTCGGCAGCCTCGACGTGTATGGCCGCGGCGGTCGCCGGCTTCATGACGACTGGAGCGAAGGCGCCGAGGCCTACCTGGGCACCGTCGTGCCAGGATACCCAAACCTGTTCACGCTGTATGGCCCCAACACCAACGGCGTTACCTCGATCATCTACATCGAGGAATCGCAGTCGGAGTTCGTCCGTCGCGTATTGGACGACATGGGCCGTCGGGAGATCCGGTCGGTGGAAATCAGACAGGATATTCACGACGCGTACAACGCCGAAATCCAGGAAGCGCTAGCTCAGACGGTGTGGGTTGCCAACTGCAACAACTACTTTCGTCACCCCAACGGCAAGGTCGTCACCCAGTTCCCGTACAACGGCCAGACGTTCGCCGAGCGGCTGTCGCAAGTCGACCTCGACGAATTCCACCAGTTCGGAGCGCTAGCCGTTAAGTAAGCGGGCGGTCGTCGAGGCGTTGCCCGGGGCCGCCGCGGCCATCATCGTTTCGTGTGCGAACCCTGGGTCGGTGAGTGCGGGCACGACCAGCAGGACGATCTTGTTGCGGTTGACTCCGGTTACTTCGACGGTGTTGACGGGCTGTCGGTGGTAGCCGGCGAGTCGCACTCCTCGTCCGTTGATCGGCAGTTTTAGCGGCGCCGTCGCCCACTCGCTGAGGTTGTATATCACGCGATCGATAGAGCCGAGCCGTACCGATAGCACCGCCAGCAGATCTGGCAGCTCAATCGAAAGGTCATCACTGTGCGGCCACCATGCCCCATCGACATACCCGCTAGTGGGAGCCTTGGGCTTTAAGCGCAGACGTGGCGTCTTCTCGGGTGATGTGTGGTTTGAACCATTCCTGCGTCGGTCTTGCTGTAGCGTCATGCGACGCTCCTGTCTTGGCCGCGAATCGGCCAAATCATGCGAATCGGCGATGACACAATCTCAACCGGTCGCGTGCGACGTACCGCCGATACCGTCGACACTACTCGCATCCGATAGGCCGGGCGCGATCGCGGCCCATCGCGCCTTAAGCAGAAAAGGGGCTGGCAGGACACTGCCTGCCAGCCCGTCTGTGACGAAGATTCGCTAAACCGGTGTCACTCCTACTGCCTGAGGGCCTTTGGCCCCTTGGCCGACTTCGAATTGAACCCGTTGGTTTTCCTCAAGCGACTTGAAGCCGCTCCCTTGGATCTCTGAGTAGTGAACGAACACATCCTCTGTGCCGCCATCGGGAGCGATAAAGCCGAAGCCCTTGTCGCTGTTAAACCATTTCACAGTTCCCTGTGCCATACTTTTCAACTTCTCTCATTCAGAACGGATGTAGGTAAAAACATCCTGACTCAAGGTAGCACGAGCAATCAGCTATCACGTCTTCCCGTTCACCCTGCCGCCGCTGAGCCGGCCTGGTCACCGATGTTGGGAGCCAGGTGTAGCGTTGATATTGAACGGTTTGTAGCCATGGTGATGCTAGGGCCTGCAGACGGCCGGCCATACCAATTGCGATCGGATTCCCTCGTCGATCCCGCCCTCGTGTGCCGGGAGAACCTCGAAGTGAAGGAATCGTCTATGAATCGCCGGAACTCATGCACTCATCGCCTGGCAGCGGCACCGATTTCGTTGACGACAGCCGGCTCAACCCCATGAACCGCGAGGTGTGCCGTCGGCGCTTGGCCAGCCCGGTCCGGCTTAGCTTGGCCATCGAACTCGGCGAGGGCCTCGATGGGGCTTGGTGGCCGCACACGGCCTCGGTAGCGCGCGAGCTTGCGGAGCTGATGGGCGCCTTGTCCGCGCGATTGGGTGAGATCCTTGATATCAGCGTCAATTGGTCATCGTTGGAGGGTTGCCCGGATTTCGACGCGTTGAAGCGCGCGACCAAGGCGAACTCCGTCCGGGTCATCGGTCACCAACGCCTGATGATGATCACTGGCAGTCAGGGTTCGGCGAATCTCCTCGTGGTCCCGTGCCGGACCTCGAGCGCCCTGGCCGTAATGGTGTTGCGGCAAGCCGCCACGCTTAACATCACGCACGCAGAACGGGACACCGAAGCATTCCGGATTGCCGACGACATTGTGAGCGCCGCGCGTGCTGAAAGCGCACTATGTGCCGAACGCCTCGGGGGAACTCGACTCGCGGATGGCGATACCGCAGATTCAGCCACCGCAGTTTGACGCTCGACGGAGGGCAACTCGGCCAATGTTGTTGCTGGGCATGATGTTAACATGCGCGAACCATGTTGCGCGCCAACGACGTTGACATCGCCACTACCAGCGCGTTTACTAGAAGAACTAGCCCGAAAATTGCCGTCTGCTCGCGCAGGGGTGCCCGCCTCTACTGAAGGGCCACAATGAGCAACTCTGATAAGAAGCAACGAAATATTGTTCACGAGAATGTGATCCGTATTGGTGCGGGCTTCGCGGCGAAGGAGCACCCACATGTGGTGGAGACGTTGTCGACGCTCGGGCCGCATCTAGGTAGGTGGGGTTCGCGCGGTGTGAACGTGGACGTCTCTCTCCAGGACCGCGGCGGCAAGGAGCAGCGCGTTACATTGCGTACGAGCCTACCCGGCCTGACGCCCCTCGTAGCTGTCGCCGAGAACCCGGATATCACCCACGCGCTGGGTGATGCGAAGCGTGAGCTGATTCGGCAGCTCGACCACCAGAAGTCGGTGCGCGAACCCATGAACAACCGCCGGTCCAGCGCGACGATCAGGCACCCGGGCAACACATCAGCGGGGCGCGCGTGATCGCCATGGCGCCACACTCGTCGTAACATGATGAAGCGAGAGGTAGGCGCAGAGCTCGAAGTCGAGATTACCGAGCCGTCGACGTTGGAATTCCAGATCGCTGTCGCGCCGCACCCGAATACCGAAGTTACAGAACGGTTGTCATTCGCGCTGGACGGCGATGCCGTTGAACCTTCTGAGATCAGCGGTATGCACGGCAGCCGCATCCACAAGATGGAGGTCCCGGTCGGCTACTTGACCGTCGACTATGCCGCGACGGTCGTCGGCCGGACCGATCCGCCGCCGGTGACCGAATCCGACCTGTCGATGTATCTGCGCCCCAGCCGCTACGCCGAGGCCGACAAGTTCTACGGTTTTGCCGCAACTGAATTCGGCAGCTACGTCGACTCGACGACTCTGCTGGAGCGCGTCTCGCTCTGGGTGGGCACCCGGCTGAACTACGTGCCGGGCTCGAGCGATCCTATCGATGGAGCTGTGGAGACCATGCTCGCCGGCGCCGGGGTATGCCGTGACTTCGTCCACCTGGTGGTAGCGCTGCTACGTGCGGTCAAGGTTCCCGCCCGCGCGGTTTCGGTATACGCGCCGGGTCTGTATCCGATGGACTTCCATGCAGTTGCCGAGGCGTTCGTCGGCGGGCAATGGCGGGTGGTCGACGGGACGTTGCTGGCGCCACGGCAAGCGCTGGTACGCATTGCCACCGGGCGCGACGCGGCCGACATCGCGTTCCTGGACAATCACGGAGGGGCGATCATCCTGAACAAGCTGGCGGTGACGGCGATCGTGGACGGCGACCTTCCAATCGACTCGATCGAGCAACTGGTGTCGATCGGCTAATCCGCTCGACTAGATCTCCAATGGAGTGCCATAGGATCGCACGGTGACCATCGCGTCCGAAACGTTCACCATCGAGGGTGTCGGTGGCACGCGCATCGTGGCCGACCGACTGGGCGATCCCGAGGCGGCGCCGGTGGTGTTCTTGCACGGCGGCGGCCAGACCCGCCGCTCATGGGGCAAGGCGGCCGCGGCGGTGGCCGAGCGCGGTTGGCAGGCGATCACGGTCGACCTTCGAGGGCATGGCGAGTCGGACTGGTCGGACGGTGGCGATTATCGCCTCACCAGCTTTGCCCTCGACATCCAAGAGGTGCTGCGCCAGGTGCCCCCGCAACCCGTATTGGTCGGTGCATCCCTGGGCGGCTTCACGACAATGCTTCTCGCAGGCGAGATTTCGCCTGGGATCGCCCGCGCGGTCGTCTTGGTCGACATCGTGCCGAACATGGACGAGTCTGGCGCGAACCGCATACACAACTTCATGGCCGACCGGATGAAGTCGGGATTCGAGTCGCTCGACGAAGTCGCCGACATGATCGCCGAATACAACCCGCATCGGCCCCGGCCAACCGATCTCGACGGGCTGCGCGCCAACCTGCGCCGTCGTGGCGATCGTTGGTATTGGCACTGGGATCCGAAGTTCATCAGCACCGCGTCGCTTCCGCCCACCGAGCTGGCCGACGTCGATCGCATGAACGCCGCGGTTGAAACTATCCTTTCGGGCGGAGTGCCGATGCTGCTGGTGAGGGGCCAAATGAGCGACCTGGTCAGCCAGGATCGGGCCGACGAGTTCCTGGCGCGCTTCCCGCAGGTCGAATTCGTCGACGTCCGCGGCGCAGGACACATGGTCGCCGGCGATCGCAATGACATCTTCGCGGATGCGGTGCTCGACTTCCTCAATCGGCACGGGCAGCTTTAGCCGCCTCCGCAACGACATCCTCGGCGCCCAAGTCGATGGCAGCGCTGACCACCGCCCGGTCGATCTGACGGAGTGAATGCACGACCGCGAGAAGTCGTTGCTTGGCGGAATGTTCAGCATGGTGATCTCGTGCGAAAGACTCTGCGGCGTCAAGGAAGTCGGTCGCAGGCATGACGGTCCCGTCGTGACTGCCATGCAGCGCAGTGCTCAACACGTCGATGCTGTGCCGAATATGCGCGGCGGCCGATGTGATGGCATCCGCCAGCCGCGGCGAGTCCTCATCGAATGGCTCGCTGTTGCGGGCCAGGGTTCGTCCGTAGCGATCGCAGGCGGCCAGCATGCGCTGGGCGTGCCTGATGCTGTGCCGGCCGGAGATGCCGCCGATGCCGGCCGCCAGCGGCTTGGCCGTGGTGCGGAACTGCTGTAAATCCCGGTCGAGTTGTCGCGCTTTGTCGGTGGGGCTCGCTGCCGCCTCATGGCCGAACAGCGTCGCCACCGAGGTTCCGATCACCTCGGCCAGTGTCGTCAAGAATGCGCGGGCATCGTGGCGCAGCGACGTTCTGGCGTTGGTCGGCAACACAAGGATCGCGACCGCGATGCCGATGACCGCGCCGATCGCGGTCTCCTCGATGCGCAAAAGCAGTAGGCCGTAACTGAATTGCCCGAGCAGGCCGTAGAGCAACGCCAGCATGGTCGTGATCCAGAACGTCATCGCGCTGTAGGCGACTTTGAGGAAGTACAGCGAGCAGAACACGCACACGAAGATCAACACCAGCGACGCCGTGCGATTACCGGAAACCACTGCGGCGACCAGCATTCCGGCCGGCACCCCGAGCGCGGTGCCGGTCAACCGCGCCCAGCCTTTGGTGACCGTTTCATTCCAGGTGTTGGTGCCGGCGAAGATCACGAATGCCGCGATCACCGCCCAATACCAGCGGGAGGGCGACACCAGCTCGCCGATGACGATCGCCAGCGATGCGGCGACCGTCACCTGAATGGCCTGCTTGGTCGTAGGACGCAGACCGGTCTGGTGGTTCTGCTCGTCTCCGCCATCGGACGACGGTGCCAGCGAGATCTCCGTGGCAGCGCGCTCGACCATCGCGCGGACTTCGGAAGTCGCTGAGGCCGTGGCGATTATCGCCAAAGCGAGCCGGCGTACCGCGGGATTGGACGGGTGATCGACCAGCTCCTGCGCCAGGCGCGCAGCCCGCTCCAGGCCCTCCGGATCGGGAACGCGGATCGCCCTCGAGAGTTGCGACAACGCCCCGACCAGGTCGGCGCGCGTCGACGCGGGTACGTCGGCACCGGCGTCCGCGGCTCGCGCGCCGGCCGTGGCCACCCGCTCAACGGTGAGCTCGGCATCGAACAACCACAACGCCAGGTCCTCGCCGCTGACGCCGGGCCACAGCGCGGCCGGGTTGACCTTCTCTTCGATCTGGCTCTGCACCATCAACGCGGCCTCGTTGAGCCGGGCGTTGCGAGCACGCAATCGCCGTCGGCGTCGTTCGTCGAGCCGGCCGGCCTCGACCACCTCGGCAGTGGTGTCGATAACGATCGCCATCCGCGCCCGCAGCGACCGCACGGTCGCGCGCAGTACACCCTCCGGCCGGTCCGGCAGGACGACGACGGTCATCACGAAGCTGCACACCGTGCCGATCACGAGGGCGCCGATCAGCCAGGGCAATTCGCGAGACGTCGCCCGCAGAAACTGCGCGAAGAAGTAGGCCATGAACGCGACCATCCCCAGCGCCCGCCCGCGCGGGCCGTACCGGCGGGCGTAAACCGACCCATATACGACGACCACGAACACGACGTCGGCGAGCACCTTGTGTGGCGCAAGCAGGGTCGCCGCGGTGAGCGACAGCGCCGCAGGAAGCGGAAGCAGCGCCAGCGTGATCTTCTGCTGGTGCGGGTCAGGCTCGTTGACGGTTCGCCCGGCGACCATGGTGATCAGAACGCCGAGCAGCGCGACGGTCAATGGCTGGTGCGTGGCCTTGGTCAGCGCAAACAGGATCAGCAGCGCGACGGCGAGGGAGATCGTCGTGCGCAGGGCCATCCGCAGCCGCAGTAGTCCGGGGTCGGAGCCGATCGCCCAGTTCAGGGCTCTACCGAACACCCGTGACCAGCCTCTCTCCGCCCGTATCGCATGTCTGTCGTGACTTGACTCTGGCATAGCAGCCAAGATGGGACCCAATGAGCATTCCCCAGCCGACGCAGGCGAAGCTGGCCGACGGTCGTGAGTTGCTGTTCTTTTCATTGCCCGGCCACACCCCGGCGCCGGTCGAGGATCGCCGCCCGCTGCCGGCCCGGCACCCGAACCCAACAGAATTGCGCTACGACCGGACGACGGGGCAGTGGGTGATCGTCGCGGCGTTGCGCCAAGACCGCACCTATAAGCCGCCGCCGGATCAGTGCCCGCTGTGCCCGGGGCCGACGGGGTTGACCAGCGAGGTGCCGGCAGCCGACTACGACGTCGTCGTGTTCGAAAACCGGTTCCCGAGCCTGTCGGGAGCGGGGGCGACTTTGGCGGAGCCCGACGGCTTCGTGCCGGTGCCAGGCGTTGGCCGCTGCGAGGTGATTTGCTTCTCCAGCAACCACACTGGCTCGTTCGCGGATTTGGAAGCCGAACACGCCCGGCTTGTCGTCGACGCGTGGCGGCACCGAACTGCGGCCATTTTGGCGATGCCCGGCGTCGAGCAGGTGTTCTGCTTCGAGAACCGCGGCGAGGAGATCGGCGTGACGCTGACCCATCCGCACGGCCAGATCTACGGCTACCCGTATCTGACGCCTCGAACCGCAGTGATGCTGCAACGGGCTTCCGAATACCGGAAATCGCAGGGCGCGAACCTGTTTGCTGACCTACTGGCGACCGAGGTGCACGACACCCGGCGGCTAGTAGCGCGCACCGATCTGTTTACCGCCTTTGTGCCGTTCGCCGCACGCTGGCCGGTCGAGGTACACATCTATCCGAACCGGTTCGTGCACAACCTTGTTGATCTCACTGCTGCCGAGCTGGACGATTTCGCCCGGATCTATGTTGACGTGTTGCTTCGCTTCGACCGGATGTATTCCGGCCCGCTGCCGTATATTTCGGCGCTGCACCAGTACGCCGACACCTCCGCGCAGCGCGAAGGTTACTTCCATGTCGAGCTGATGTCGATTCGGCGCAGCGCTGTCGCTTTGAAGTATCTGGCGGCGTCCGAGTCGGCGATGGACGCGTTCATCAGCGACGTGACGCCGGAAGCTGTCGCCGAGCGGCTGCGAGGGCTTGGGTGACGATCCGATACGCCGCACCCGGGCGAGTCAACCTGATCGGCGAGCACACCGACTACAACCTGGGCTGGGCGCTGCCGATCGCGCTCCCGCAGCGCACGGTGGTGACGTTCGAGCCTTCGGATGCCGACGCGATCACCGTGTGCAGCGACCGCGTCGACGGTTCCGTGCGAATTCCCTTGCGCACCAAACCCGGTGAGGTGACCGGGTGGGCAAGCTATGTGGCCGGCGTGGTGTGGGCGCTGCGGATGACGGGGCATCCGGTGCCCGGCGGTCGTTTGTCGGTCACCAGCGACGTCGAGATGGGATCGGGCTTGTCGTCGTCGGCGGCGCTGGAGTGCGCGGCGCTGGGCGCCTTCGTGACGGCTGCTGGCTGGCGCATTGACCGGCTTGAGCAGGCGCGGCTGGCGCAGCGTGCGGAAAACGAGTACGTCGGCGCCCCAACGGGTTTGCTCGACCAATTGTCGTCGCTCTTCGGTGCGGAGTCGACGGCGTTGCTGATCGACTTTCGTTCGCTGGCGGTCGAGCCGGTGGCATTCGATCCGGCAGCATCGGGTGTTGCACTGTTGCTGATCGACTCCCGGGAGCGGCACGGCCATGTCGGCGGCGAGTACGCGGCACGCCGCTTGTCGTGTGAGCGGGCGGCTGCGGATATGGGTGTGGTGTCGTTGCGGGATATCCAGGATCGCGGGCTTTCGGTGCTGGATAAGGTCACTGACGAGGTCGATGCTCGCCGGGCTCGTCACGTACTGACCGAAAACCAGCGAGTATTCGATTTTGTTGCGGCCGTTCGTGATTCAGATTACGTCGAGGCCGGCCGCATCTTCAACGCCTCTCATGTGTCGATGCGTAGCGATTTCGAAATCACCACGGAGAACATCGATCTGATCGCCGAGACCGCGGTAGGGGCGGGCGCTTTCGGCGCGCGGATGACCGGCGGCGGATTCGGCGGCTGTGTGATCGCGTTGGTGCCCGCAGACCGGGCGGAGGCCGTTGGCGCGGCGGTGCGCGAGGCGGTGCTGTCGGCGGGCTACCAAGAGCCGGTGATCACCCGGACCCACGCTGCTCAGGGCGCATGCGTTGTCACATCTGCCACATGAGTCACTCGGCGAGACACGGTGCCCGATCTGCCCGCCTCTGAGCGACTGTGAAGATTGTTGTGGCGTTGTCGCTCAGAGGCGGGCAAAACGCCAAATGGTTCCGAAACGCGGACCAGCGGTTACCGAGCGGTTGTGTATACGAGGTGTATGATTGGTGTATGTCTCGCACCAACATCGAACTCGACGACGAATTGACCGCCGAGGTGATGCGCAGATTCGGCGTGACGACGAAGAAGGCGGCCGTTGACCTCGCGTTGCGTCGGCTTGTTGGTGCCCCGCTGAGCCGCGAGTTCCTTCTTGGTCTTGAAGGTCTCGGCTGGGAAGGGGATCTTGAAGGTCTTCGGAGCGAGCGGCCAGCCGAATTCGAATGATCCTCATCGACAGCTCCGCTTGGATCGAATATTTCCGCGCGACCGGATCTCCGGCTGCCGTCGAGGTACGCCGACTTCTGTCCGACGAGGCAACTGAGGTCGCAATGTGCGAGCCGATCGCGATGGAGATTCTGTCCGGGGCTGTCGATGACAACCGACACGCAAAGCTGGAGCAACTGGTTAACGGGCTGCCGTCATTAAGTGTCGACAACGCGATTGATTTTCGGGTGGCCGCCGGTATCTACCGCGCTGCGAGACGAGCGGGCCAGACGATACGGAGTCTGAATGACTGTCTGATCGCGGCCGTCGCGATCCGCCATCAAGCGCGGATTGTGCACCGAGACATAGACTTTGACGTGATCGCGAGCATGACACCGCTTAGCGGGGCGTCGTTTCGATAAGTTTAGCCGCCGAGTTCGATGACGATCGGATGACCGAAATCGAACCAATACTCATGCAGCGCTTTGATTTTTGCCCGGTTGGGTAGCCCACGCAGATGCAGCCCTGCTTCGGCATAGTCGATCGGGTAGACGTTGTCACAGATCACCGAACGTGCCACTTCCCGTTCGGCGGAGTCGGTGATCTCGCGAGCAACGCCCTGGAACGACCCACCCTTGATGCGCAGCTCCACACGCGGATTCGCCCTGATATTCAACAGCCAGCCGGTAACCGCACGGGGACGCGTCGCCCCAACCTTGGGAGGCACCAGCTGAACCAGGTAGGCGCGATCATCGCGGCGGATGACGCGGATGCACTTGCGACGTCGCTTGCCGGTCTTTCGACCGGTCGTGGTGATCACCCCATACCCGGCGGGCGGCGAAAGCTGCACCGCCCACAGCATCAGCGCGCTGAGGATCGCCCCGCTTCGTGCACTGCCCAGAAGCCGCCGGTGCTTCGCCAACTGAGCAGCCGCTGCTCGCGCCGCCTCCCCGTCGTCACTCATGGCTATCGATCATTCGCGTGGACAGCAACGCCGCGCAAGGGAGAGCATGGGGGATGGTCGGCTTCGTGGATGTACGCGCATACGCCGAGCTCAACGACTTTTTGGCGCCCGAGTCGCGGGGTGTGACGGTGCGCCGGCCGTTCCGCAGCCACCAGACTGTCAAGGATGTGCTGGAGGCGATGGGCATCCCGCACACCGAGATCGACCTCGTCCTGGTAAACGGCGAAGCAGAAAACTTCGACCACCGCCCGCATACCGGCGACCGTATCGCCGCCTACCCAATGTTCGAGGCGTTCGACATCGGGCCCACCGCGAAGCTGCGGCCGACGCCACTAAGGGATCCGCGCTTCGTCGTCGACGTCAACCTTGGCCGGCTGGCGCGGCTGTTGCGCATCCTCGGCTTCGACGTGTGGTGGACCAGCAACGCCGACGATGAGAGCCTGGCCGAGATCAGTCTTGAGCAACAACGCATCCTGCTTACCCGAGACCGGGGCCTGCTGAAGCGTCGCGCGGTCACCCACGGATTGTTCGTGCACTCCCAGCAGCCCGAGCAGCAGACGCTCGAGGTGCTCCGGCGACTGGACCTAGGCGAAGGGCTCAAGCCGTTGACCCGGTGTGTGCGCTGCAACGGCAGGCTGGCCGCCGTCTCCAAGGACGAGGTGATCGACGACCTCGAGCCGTTGACCCGGCGCTACTACGACGAATTCAGCCGCTGCGGCGACTGCGGGCGCATCTACTGGGCCGGATCTCACTACGCACGGCTGCTCGGCCTCGTCGAACGACTCCGCGCCCAGCTTTAGGCAGGTGTAAAGCGGATCGCCCCCAGCTTCAGCTCATCGATGGCCTGGGCGAACTGATCGCGGGTCGGCAATTGGTGATCGCGGAACCCCAGGCCCATTGCGCGCTCTGCGCCCTTGGCGCCGTAGGACTCCGCACACCGCGAGTAGAGATCGGCGACGTGCGCCTTGTCGGTGATGAGTTCGCCGCGCATTTTCGTCTTGTTGCCATCGTGCACGATCTGCGCGGCCGCACCGTCGCGGAAGTTGGCCTTCCATGGTGCGCCTGTCATGGCATAGAGAACGCCGTCGATTTCGTGGGCGCTCAACGGAAGTGAGTAGTGCTTGCCGCTCTTGCGGCCGGTGAAGTCGACCACCATCAGCTGCTTGCGTGCCGGGCCCGCCAACGGGGTGTGCAGCAGCATCTTCATGAACGGGTTGACGACGCGCAGTAGCGCCAGCGGTGGGTGCGAGATGGTGATCGGGTTTGACTGTTCGGTCATCGCCTCAGGGTAGCTCCCAACCGACGGTAAAACCATGGCGCAGTACCAGATTGGTGAGCACATCTACACGCTCGGCCAGCGGCCACGACTCGGTCTTAAACGCGTCGAGGGCAAAGAAGGCGTAGTTGACCGAGCTCTCGGGCGTGGTGCGGGGCCGGTACACCAGCGCGTCCAGTGCGTCGGGCTGTGGCCACCACCGCTTGACGGCGTCGGCCAGCCGATGGCAGGTATCCCACACTTCGGGGTGCTGGCCGGTGTTGATCTGGTCGTCGACGCCGAGAACATCGAGGTTGGCCTCGGTGCGCAGGTCCAGGACCCGCAGGTGACGGGCGGCGACCAGTCGCACTAGGTAGTGACCGGCGTGATCAGCGGGGATCATCAGGCCCGTCGGCCGGTAGCGCTCGCGGAATGCGCCGACGAGAGTGCTTGCCGCATAACGGGTTCGAAATGCACCGGACTCGGGATCGAAGCGAAAGCGGGGGTGCGGGAAGCCCGTCCAAGTCCACTCTGAGGGCGCGGCTGCCTCGACTCGCCACAGCTGCGTGCCGGCATCAACGCGACGACGGCGCAGGCCGGTGGGCCGAGCGTCGGGCAGCGGCGCCCGGTAGCCCGCAGGAAGGTCAGGCACCGACAGCGGCGAGCATCCGCCATGCGGCCTCGGCGGTCTTCGGGCGGCGCAGCGCCTCCGCGATCGACGAGCCACCTAGCTCGTCGTGGGTTAGCCGCATGACCCGGTCGGCGGCCAGCGGATCCGAGGTGAACTCGGCGAGCAGCTCCAGAATCCGAGCCAAATCCGGCCGCAGTCGGTCGCCGTCGAATTGCCAAGCCGGAAACCAGGTTTGGTTGCCGACGGCCGAGCCCAGCAGCTTGCCGCGGCTGCGCAGCCGGTGCACCGCCTGCGGCGAATGCAGGTCCAGCCGCTGCTGTACCTTCGGTGTCGGCAGCGAGCCCTC
>DAIODV010000015.1:13001-20555 GCA_036746615.1 Mycobacterium sp. | reverse complement strand
GTGAACGTGGGCCACCAACAAGGGGGCCGCGAGATTGTTGGCCTGCGCCGGTCCGTAAGCCGCGAGATAGCTGGCGCCGATCGGGCCGAGTGCGGCCGCCGCGGCGCCGAGCATGCCTTCCGAATCCGCCGAACCCGCAGCGGAAATCGTGGCAGCTGCAGCCTTGTTGGCGGCCGAGAACGCCGCCATGGCTTCTGGAACTGCTGTGAAAACTTCGCTCACCTGTGGCACCTCCCCGGCGACTCGTCGTCGCGCAATGTGATACGCGCTGTATCGTGATACGCAGTGTATCCAGCGGAGCGCTCTCTGGCTAGTATTAGTTGACGGTTGGTTCTCAGAATTCAGTGCCTGTTAGGACTTGGAGTGGCCGGCGTGCAAACGGATCTGCTGCTAGGGGCTGGTGATCGTGGTGCCATCCCAACAGGTCAACGGCGTCTCATCGAGCGCGCGCATCCGGCGGCTGAACTCCGCGATGAGGAAGTTCTGGCGAGCAACGCAGACGCTGGCTGCCGCCGCAGCGGTGTCGACGATCAGCTTTGCCAGCGCTTTTGGGCCGAGCCGCTGTGCCTGCGGAGCCAACCACAGTCCGGTCATCGCGCCGAGACCGTCCACCTCGACGCTGACCGACTTGTCGCGACTGTCCACCCGCGCGGAAATGGACCGGCAGTGCTCATCGAACGCCTGCAGCAAGTCGCGTTCTTTGACGACGCGGGCGATGACCGAGTCGGCCAGACCGCTCACCGCGATGTCATCCAGGTCTCGGGCGGCCCCTCGTCGTCGCCGCGAGCGTCCTCCTCGGCCTTGGCCAGCTCCTCTTCGGTAGCCAGGTTCATGGCGCGAATGACCGCGGGGGAAAAACCGCGCTCCACAAGGTCGCGTCGGCGCGCCACTTGGATGCGTTTCGCAGACAGCTGGCACAGTGACAGGATTTCGCGTGCGAGATCTTCAGGCGCTCTGGACATCTCGCTGACGCCGATCTTCAACTCGGTGGGCAGCCCACGTTCGGTTGTTTTCACCCATATCTCGCCGGTACGGGAAACAGCCGGCCGCAGGGTGGTGGGTTCGCCTCCGGGAAGCGCCGATTGCTCACTCACGTGGCTCTCCTCAATAGAACGACGCTCTCACTATACTTTCGCCTCCCGCGGACAGGACAGATCAATTGCTCGGGCCCGCCCGAGCAGCCAATAGAAGGTGGGGGACACACCGATGAGTAGCACCAGAGATGCGCAGCGCTTCTTCGATGCGGGTGTGCTTTCGCTGGGGATACCGATCGACGGGCTAGAGACCGATCGCGACGTGCAGTATGCGGCACAAGCCTTTCGGCATGCCACCGAGTGCGACCCGGATATGTGCGACGCGTGGATGGGGCGGGTGGCCGCAGGCGAGAGCACCAGCGAAGTGCTCTACCACTTGCACCGGACCAGCGACTTATTGTTCCGCGAGCAGCGCCGGCTGGGGTTGCCCGCTCATGCTCTCAGTGGGCGATTTCCGACTGGCCTCTACCTCGATTACACCCTTGCCGGCATCACCGAGGTCTGGCTTGCCTACGCCGCGAGCATGATCATCGGAAAGGATTACGACGAGGCCGAACAAGTTCTGGACGAACTCGACAAAAAGCGTGCTGGCATGCCGGATCGCGACGTCGCGTCGTCGGAAATCTGCGCTTACATCCGTGGAGTCCTGCATTTCACCACGCAGCGTTGGCCTGATGTGCTGACCGCCCTGGCGAATTCGGCTTCGTTTAGCGACGAATACATCGCTGCGGGCGCGAACCTGATGGTGGGATCGGCGTGCGCACAGATGGGATTGTTCACAGAGGGTATCCGCCGACTCGACCAGGCCATTGACGGGCCGATCCCGGCCGCGCGACGCGCCGCGGAATTCTGCAAGGGGTTGACGCTGCGCGAAATGGGCAACGAAACCGAAGCGCGTGCCATCTTCGAACGGATCTACAGCGAAGAACCGGGTTTCGAGGCCAACGCCGCCGCGCTGCACGATCCTAAATACCGACTGATCATCACCAGCCAAGAAATGATCGACTCGCGCACGGACAGATGGGATCCCAGCACCGCACACGCCGCCGAGGTCCCGCTGGGCGAGACTCTCGATGATCGCGGCAACGAGTACCTCCGCAGGGCGCAGCAGGAGTTAGACCGCCAAATTGGTCTGGCCGACGTCAAGTTGCAAGTGAGCAAACTGCGCTCGGCGGCAACGCTGGCCAAGGTTCGCAGCGGCAAGGGGTTGAGCACCGCGGCGCGCAGCCTGCATCTGGCATTCACCGGACCGCCGGGGACAGGTAAGACCACAATCGCGCGGGTCGTGGCTCACATCTATTGCGGATTAGGGCTTTTGAAAACACCGACGGTTGTCGAGGCCAAACGCCAGGACTTCGTCGGACAGCACCTGGGCAGCACGGCCATCAAGACGACGGCACTCATCGATGAGGCGATGGACGGGGTGCTGTTCATCGACGAGGCCTATGCGTTGATCCAAACCGGCCTGGTCGGTGGTGACGCTTTCGGCCGGGAAGCCGTGGACACCTTGCTGGCGCGGATGGAAAGTGATCGCGATCGGCTAGTAGTGATCATCGCCGGATACGACGCGGAGATCGACCGGTTCCTCGCCGCCAACGAGGGCTTGTCCTCACGGTTCACCAAGCGGATCCGGTTCGCGTCCTACACACCAACTGAACTTGGTGACATCGGCCGAATGATCGCTCGCAATCGGGATTCAGAACTGACCGAGGCCGCCTACGACGCGCTGGTCTCGGCGTGCACCGCGCTCTACGAAGGGCAATCGGTCGACCCGGCCGGCAAGGTCCGAAGGAACATCGATCTCGCGGGCAACGGTCGCTTCGTGCGTAATGTGATCGAAGCTGCCGAGGAGGAACGCGAATACCGGCTCAGCGAAAGTTACGGTGCCGAGCTCGAAGGCCTCGATGAGGAGCAACTGATGCGCATCGATCTCGCCGATATGAAAGCGGCGTTGGACAGTATCGCCGGAACAATCAACCTGAGCTCATGACTTTCAGCCGGGAGGTGTCGTAGATGCCTGAATCGCAGGCCAGCACTCAGCTGCCCACCAACGATGAACTGGGCCTGATCCGCCACCGACCGCCACCGCAACACGGCTGGCGCAAGCTGATTCACCGGGCAAGCGCGGGAACGATCAACCCCGGCGAATCGGAAGAGGAAATCTTCCAAAAGGCCCAGATCGAGCGGGTCAATCAACCAGTCCACGGTGACTACAGCATCGCGGTGTTATCGATGAAAGGCGGCGTCGGTAAGACCACTGTCACCGTTGGGCTCGGGGTAACCTTTGCGTCGTTGCGCGGAGATCGGGTGATCGCCCTCGACGCCAACCCTGACTTCGGCACGCTCGCGCAACGCGGTCCCGTCGAAACCCAGTCCACCGTCCGTGATCTCTTGTTGGACACCACCATCAGTCGTTATCCGGACGTTCGCCGACACACTTCCCAAGGACCCAGCCGACTCGAAATTCTGGCCTCCGAACGGGATCCGGCAGTGTCAAAAGCCTTTTCGGCCGCCCACTACCGCGGCGCGCTAAACTTGCTGCAGCGCTTCTACAACATCATCCTCACGGATTGTGGCACCGGGCTCGTGCATTCGACCATGTCCGGCGTCCTTGACGAGGCTGACGCGTTGGTCATAGTGGCATCGCCCGCCGCGGACGCAGCTCGAAGCAGCCTGGCAACGCTGGACTGGTTGCACCACCACGGTTATTCCAAGCTGGTGTCCGAGGCCGTCATCGTCATCAGTTCGCCGCGGCCGGGGGCCTTGCCCATCGATATCGCGAAGTTCACCAGTCACTTTCTTTCGCGGGTCCGCGCGGTTCACGGTATCCCCTTCGACCGTCACCTCGCCGAAGGTGCAGAAGTTTCGCTCGACCTGATGAAAAGTAAGACGCGGCAGGCGTTTATGGGCCTGGCCGCGACCATCGCTGATGGATTTGGCAAGGCGGTACGCCCCTCGGCAGGAAGGGCAGAATTCCAGCACCCTCGAGAGGCGTGATACCGCCGCGTTAAGCGCTGGCTTCGTCCAGCGTCGCCGTCGCATGCCCGATGAAAGTGCTGACCTCGTCGAGTGCCTGGCGGGCGTCGGGGTTGACATCGAAAAACAGCTGGAATACGTGCAACGCTTTGTGCCACACCTGAACCCACACGGGGACACCGTCAGCGCGCAGACGTTCCGCCAGGGCGAAGGTGTCGTTGAGCAACATTTCATGGGTGCCGACCTGTAATAGGAACGGGCCAAGGCCGCGCAGGTCAGCCTCCGGGGGCATCAGCGGCAGCGGACGCGTGCCGTTGGCGGTGCCGAACACGTCGTAGATGAATTTCACCGTCATGAATGGAAACATCGCGTCGCGGTGTTGTTTGAGCGCCCGGTGCTTCAAGGCCATGTCCGACGACGTCAGGGGTGACATCAGGACCTGTCCGGCCGGTACCGGCAGGCCCGCGTCGCGAACGGCCAGCGCAGTGTTCGTCGCCATCAGACCGCCTGCCGAATCTCCCGCCAGCACAATGTGATCCGGAGAAAAGCCACGGGAAAGCACGTACCGGTAGGCGTCCAGCCCGTCGTATGCCGCGTCTTCGAAGGGGATTTCGGGTGCTAGCCGATAGCCCACGTTGAAGATGCGCGCACCGGCCGCTTGCGACAGTTTGCTCACGAATCGCCGGTGGGAGTTGAGGCCTAGGGTCACCAGCGCCGAGCCGTGGAAGTAAATGACGACCCGGTCAGACTCACTGGCTGCTGGGCTAACTACCCACTCGGCCGGACAGTGCGGCAGCCTGACGGATGTGAGCTCGGTTCCCGGCAGCGCCGGCACGACTCGTAGCGGCTTGTCGATGACGTCGAGCCGGGCTCGCTGCAGCGCATCCGGATGCATCCGGTTGACGACCATGCCGATGATCGTCAACGTCACCAGCACCGGGCGGATAAAAATTGCGGTCAGCAATGCCAGCAGGTGGGACTGCCACGATGCCGGACCGAAGTGCGTGATCCCAGGCTGGCGGTCCCAGTCGAGCGCATGCACGGGTGTGATGATACATGGTGTATCGCGAGTTCCTAAAGGGGCTGCGCTTTACGATGCCGGGGGCTCCGCGGCAGACCCCGTCGCGGGATCACTGTCCGGCCGAATGCTTTCAGCTGCGCCGATTCTGGGCATGCCGGTGCCGGATGCGGGCCGGACGGTCTGAATGCGCCCGTTCGACTGCGGCGACGCCGCGGCCCGATTCGGACCCGTCTGTTGTGCGCTGAGGTATTCGGCGTACAGCGCGTGGCGCTGCGCCGCGGAGTCCTGCGCCTGTGCGGTTGCCGCAGCTGTGCCTTGCGCGGTTGCGTGTGATTGAGCCGGCTGTTGTTGTCGCTGTTGGTTATTCGCCGCGTAGTACTGCTGGGCGGCTTGACTGTAATAGGCATAAGCGTCGGATCCAACGAGTCCGCGGTTATCCGCTGCGGTCGAGCTGAGCTGAGAAATCAGGGCCGCGATTGCGGTCATGGCTTGCAGTGCGGTGAGAACGACAATGGCGATCGCGGCCCAGCCGGCGTTCTGTCCGTCCTTGAACAGCTGCGAGGGCGCTTCGAGGAATCCCATGACCGTCAGGGTCACCACAACTTTGGTGTGCACACTTTGCCGGGGGAGCAGGCCCAGCGCCGCGACGATCGCAGCCACCGCGCTGAACCGTACACCCCACCCAATGTCACCGCGTTGCGGCAACGCGGCGTAGCTCACGAAATACGTCGCCAAGCCAAGCAGCACGACCATCCAGATCAGGTAACTTGCCCGCGACGTCCGCTGGCTGGTGGCCGTCGTGATCTGCGGCCAATACGCGCCGTATGCAGCTGTTGGGTACTGATTCGCGCTGCCGTAGGGGTATGTCATCGTCGCCCTTTCTGTCCGCGGTGCCGCCCGTAGTTGTCGGCATCGAACGGCGTGTTGATGAAACGCAATTCTTCGTCGGTCGCCACCATCGTCACTACGGCAGACCCCGCGCGCGTACTCACCTTGACGGTGTCGCCGGCGACGTCGCGCAGTTCTAACGCCACGTCGAACGTTGCCGAAAGTGCGCTGTCTGGCGGTAGCAGCACCATTGTCGTTACTCCCACCCGCACCGACTGGGCTGCTACTCCGTCGAACACCTCGACGGAGTAGTTGCGATCCGAGCCGGCCTGGATGGATCCTCGGCTGAAGTCAGCCACCCACAAGAGATTCCGATCGCCCACCCGCTCGACCATGTCCCCCCACGCGGCGGGCCGATTGGTGTGGACTCGCACCCGAGCACCGAGCGCCAGCGAGCGCAGCAATACCTGTTGGGCTAGCTGTAGCCCGCCGCAGATCTCCACCTGCCTGATCTGCGGACCGAATAGTGGCAGCGCGACCGCACGGCCTTCTGGATCTGCACCGATCACCTGCCCGCAACCCGACGCCGGCAGGGCTAAGTTCTGGAACGCCGTTTCGCCCTCGCCGCATGCCCACCGACCGACAGAACGCTTCGGTGCAGGCACAGGTAAGGTAGAAATCAGCGCCGAATATTGCTGCCCCGGAAGATCTTTCAAACCGTCCAGCTGAATCGTCCTGCGCCCATGGGAATCGAACCGGGCCAAGCCACGGATCTTGATCAGATCGTCATTCTCATCTCGCCGAAGCGAGATGCACAGCGTCGTCGAGTAGCTTGGAATCGTCCACAGCAGACCGAGTCCCGCGGTGGTCAGCATGGTGGGCGTTATGAGGAAGCTTTGAAGGTGGAAGTGCCCTTGCTTGCAAGCTAACCATGTCTCGTCGACATGGCGTGGACTGACTCCATCGGATAACTGGTTGGTAGCCTCGGCGATTTCGCGGGACGTCATCACCCTGGGTCGAAGCCCGGCCTCGACCAGTCGATTGGCAACCCGCTGTGCGGCGGTGGCGGCTGTCCGGAAAACGCCCTCCCGTCCACCGCCACGACGACGGACCGCGTCAGCACACAGGGACGGATCAAACCTCAACGCTACCCATACATTTCGTTGGGCAATCGCGGGAAGCGGGCCGAGCACGGCGTCATAGATCGCGGCGATTGGGCTGTGGCCATGCGAACGGGCACCTTGGCTGATTACGTCGATCGAATCGAGTGCGATGTCGAATTGACGTAGACAGTCTGCGACCGACTGGATAGACAACATCTCGCCGGACACTGTCGTACCCGGTTGCAGCACGGTCATGGCTTGCGGATTTTCCTCAATCCGCAGCAGCGAAAGAAGTGTGTTTCCGTCCCATCGGAAGCCAATCTGAGAACCGTCGCTCATTTCGGCGTCAAAGGGCTCGACGAGCGACGAGCTTCGCGACCGGTTCCGGCGTCCCGATATGTAGTCGGCCCAAAGGGTCGCCCACTGCGGCAACGTCATTCCGCGGAATCGCACCAGAAATACCAACGCGATTGCCGCGCCGAACGCGGCACCGTACCAGCCGTGGAACCCCGAAAGCCGGGCCGTGGCGAGCCCCGTCAGAACGAACAGCTGCAACAGCACCAGACCCGCCAGCGGCAACAATCGCTGCGGG
>DAIODV010000015.1:0-12991 GCA_036746615.1 Mycobacterium sp. | reverse complement strand
GCGTTCCCGCTGGGCCAGGGCGACCCGGTCGGCGTGTAACCGCAGGACTGCCGCGGCCAGCGGCCCAGCGGAGTCGGCGGTTGGGCCCGCTCGTTCCAGCGTCTCAGCCACCGTCTCGGCGCGGGCAGCCGGAAGGTCGGCGAGCACCGGATGTGTCCGGTTGAGCACCAGCCCCGCCAGCGGCAACAATCGCTGCGGGATGATGTCGACGCTGTCTCGCAGCTGCGCGGACGCGACCGGCTTGTCGGCCAGGGCGTGTGTACGGCTAGCGAGCACGATTTAGCCACCTTGATGTGGGCGGGCGCGACGTCGGGGGATTTCGATGGGCACCTGCGCTGCGATACAGTGTGTATCGTAGCAGCTGTCGGGAATGATGGGACCGTCAATGCCAGCGCAAGTGACCACGCGTGCACAGGTCAATGGGTACCGGTTTCTGATTCGGCGACTTGAGCACGCTCTGATTCGGGCGGATTCCCGGATGATCCACGACCCGATGCGCGGCCAGATGCGGTCGTTGCTCGTCGGTTTGGTCATCGGCGTGCTCGTTGCCGGTGCGGCCGGGGTGCTGGCGTTTTTCAAACCCACCCCCAACCTCGGCGACGCGCAGATACTGCTGAGCAAATCCAATGGCGCGCTGTTCGTCAGAATGGGAGACAGTGTCCGTCCGGTCTTGAATCTGGCCTCGGCCCGGTTGATCGTCGGGAAGAGCGACCCGCCGAAACAGGTCGACGACAAATTTCTCAACCAGCTACCGCTAGGCCCGATGGTCGGAATTGTCGGGGCGCCGACCAGCATCCACGCCGGCGACGAGACTGGCACATCCTCCTGGACGGTCTGCGACACCACCCAAACGCCGAAAGTTACCGAACCCTCGGCGGTTACAAGCGTCGAGACCACGGTGCTGGCCAACAATCCGCTGCTCGATGCCGACATCCGGGTGGCCAGCCCCGTGGAAATGATCCTGACGCGATCGGCGGGCACCGTCTTCTTGATCTACCAGGGCGTGCGCGCTCCGGTCGACATCACCAATCCGGTTCTGATGAGTGCGCTGCACCTCACCGGCAGCAAGGTTCGTGATGTCTCGCCGGGACTGCTGAACTCGATTCCGCGTGTGAATCCGATAGTGCCGGTGACTATTCCGGGTGCGGGGGCAGACGCCGGCTACTTGGGTAACGGATACCGTGTGGGTTCGATCCTGAGGACGTCCGACTCGCGTGGCCAGCAGCTGTACGTGGTCCTGCAGCAAGGACTGCAGCCGATCTCAGAAGCCACCGCGGACATCATCCGGTACAGCAGCGGCGGACCCGTCGCCGTCGCGGGGTGGCGGGATGTCTCGCCGGCGCTGGTCAGCCAGGCACAAGTGGTGCACAGTCTGCCAGTTGACCACTATCCGGCCGCGTCTCCGCGGATCGTCGATGTGGAGTCCGGCCCGGTGGTGTGCATGGCGTGGCAGCGGGCCAGCGCCACGGCTCAGGCGACTGTCCGGTTGCTGGTGGGGCACCGCTTGCCGCTGCCGCGGCAGGCTGAGCCGGTGCGATTGGCCACCGCCGACGGCAGCGGCCCGGGGCTGGACCGCGTATATCTCAAGCCAGGCACTGGCGAGTACATCCAAGCCACCGGCGTGCAACCGGACAGTCGGGCCATGGATCAGCTGTTCTATGTTTCCGATGTCGGGGTGCGGTTTCGGATCAAAGACCTCCAGTCGGCCGCGGCGTTGGGACTTAGCGGTGTGAAGGATGACAAGGGGCAGAACGAAATCCCGCTACTCGCTCCGTGGCCGGTTATTTCACTGTTGCCGCCCGGGCCGGAGCTGTCCACGCAAGCGGCGTTGATCGCCCACGACGGCATGCCGGCAGATCCGCGTGGACAGACGGTGGTGCCACCGAAGAGCTGACTGCGCCAGCGCCTATCTACACGCGCAGCTCGCGGAAGAACGCGTAGAGCCGGACGATCCAAAAGCACAGCGGGAATAACATTGCGATCGCGATGTATTCGAGGATCTCGACCTGACGCTTCATCACCGGTGAGAACTCCAGGCGCGGTGCGATCAGGCCGCACGCCACCACCAACGCCATCAAGACGATCAGAGCCAGCGCTGCGTTGACCTGCCAACCGTCGACAAAGGCGGCGGTCTTGACGATGAGCGCAAGGCCGGTCAGCAGACCTCCGCCGATCAACGTCGCCGACTGGATGAGATCGTAGTGAGTGCGGCCTCGTAGGGACAGAACAGACGCAACGGTGATCGCGAAAGCCGTTCCTTGCCAGAAGAATCCATCGCTCACATCGACCGCCAGGTAGCTGCCGACGACGGCGGCGACGGTTGCAGCGACGACGGTCCCGGTCAGGTACTGATTGGACGGCCGGATGCGATCGATCATGCCTTCCTCGGTGGGAATCACTTGCTTGCCTACCGCATCCACGCCTTCCACGGTGGTGCCGCCCTGCGTCTCGATATCGTCGAGCGGCTCTCCGGCGGTGGGCACCGGCGGTATCGGCAACTTCGAGACCAAGATGGTGACTCTGGGCGCCAGGTAGACCACGAGTACCGACGCGGTAGCGAGAATTGCGCCGACCGTCCGCACGGGCGGGGCCCACAACAACTCCGCAATGGTCGCGGCGGTGCCCAACACCGCAAGGCCGATCACCGCACTGTAGAACGAGCGGCCGCGGCGAGATGTCAGTAGCGCTACGACTGCGACGAACCCGCTCAGCCCGAACGCGATCGGCATCGAGTTGGCCACCGATCCGTCCGGAACGATGTGCAGCGAACCCGCGAAGATCAGCGGGAAGGCCACCGCGGCCAGCCACGGCGACGCCGTGCTATTCCGCAGAATGCCGGCAGCACAGGCGCCGACAAGGCCAATCGCCAGCGCAGCGGCGACCGCGGCCAGCGTGGGCGACTGCCGGGCGAGCAACAACGCCGCCGTGACCGACGCGATCACGCCTACCCCGAAACCGCCGATCATCGTGGCGTCGCGCACCCATTGTCGGTGGCTGTCCGAAATCTCAGCATCGACGTCGAGGTCGTCGAAGAGCATTGGGGCGTACGGCATTCCGACTTCGCGGATCAGCAGCACCTCGCCGTCGCAGACGTTGAAGTCCGCCAACGATCGCTGCGGATCGAGAGGCTCGGCTCCCAGGCGCCCCAACGTCCATTTGCCTTTGGTGGCGTCGAACTCGACATCGGGCCGCTTCTCATCGGCTGCCATCTGCGTGTTGGCCAACTCGATCACGTCGTCGGCAACCGACGCGATGGTCACGTCAGCGGGAAGCCCGACGTCGAGCTCCAGTTCACCAACCACCACCGTGACGCGGCTGAGCTCTGGCTCCGGCTCGGCATCAGGCTCGGTGTCCGGCTCCGGAAGCGCCGACGATAACGGCAACGTCATCGCGATGCCCCTTACCTTGCAAACCCCATAGGGGTGTGACAATACCGCTGACCCTGTCTAGCATGATACAGCGAGTATCAACAGGAGAGACAGTGGCCACACAAGGTTTTGCGCGTCGCCTGCGGGTAGCACCACCACGCATGCCCGGCGGCGAAGTCAACCTGCAGCCGCCCCCCGACGTCCCACGCGTCATCCCCGGCAAGCTTCTGATGAAGCTGATGCCATTCGTGATGATCGTCGCGGTCGTCGGGATGATCGCCCTGATGGTCACCGTCGGCGGGCGTGACCTGACTCGGAACCCGATGTTCCTGATCTATCCGATGATGATGGTGATGGCCATGGTGGGCATGCTGACCGGCGGCATGGGGGGACGCTCCGGAAAGGCTGCGGCCGAACTCAACGAAGAGCGCAAAGACTACTTCAGCTATCTCGCGACGCTTCGCGATGACGCCGACCAGACCGCCGACGAGCAGCGGGCTGCGCTGGAGTGGAGCCACCCTGACCCGCGCACGCTGGTCGACCTGGCGGGCACTCGTCGGATGTGGGAACGCCGTCCATCCGACCAGGACTTCTGCCACGTTCGCGTAGGGATCGGGACCCACCGGTTGGCGACCCGGTTCCTGGCCCCGGAGACAGGACCGCCGGAAGACCTCGAGCCGGTGTCGACGGTCGCGCTGCGCCGATTCGTCAAGACCCGTTCGGTGGTGCATGCCCTGCCGACCGCCGTTTCGCTGCGCGCCTTTGCGAAGATCACCTTCGAGGGGGACGGCAAGCTGTGCCGTCAGCTGGTGCGCTCGATGTTGTTGGAAATCTGCACATTCCACGGCCCTGACCACGTGCAGGTTGCGGTGGTGACCGCCAACCCCGATGGTGAGAACTGGAACTGGGTCAAGTGGCTGCCGCAGGCGCAGCATCCGACACTGCGCGACGGGCTGGGCCCGATGAGACTGTTGTTTCCGTCGCTTGAGTTGTTGGAGCAAGCGTTGTCGGCGGATCTGGCCGAACGCGGCCGGTTCAGTCGCAATGCTCAGCCCACTCAGGGGCTGCGGCAGTTGGTGGTGGTCGTCGATGACGGATACGTCACCAGTGACGAACGCCTGGTCACCGATGCCGGTTTGGACAGTGTCACGGTGGTGGACCTGACCGGCCCGCCCGACCGTCAGACCGCCAGCCGGGCACTGCAACTGGTGCTCGAGCCGGACGGCATTGGAGCGCGTACCAGGGCAGGGGTGGAACGGTTCGCGACACCAGATCGGTTGAGCCTGGCGGAGGCTGCGGCCGCGGCGCGTCGGCTCGGCAGTTACCGCCTGGCCAATGCCGCCCACATCGTCAGCGTGGAGTTGGACTCCCGCGCCACCGACCCTGGCCTGATGGCTTTGCTCAAGATCCCCGACGCTGCCGACATCGCGCCTGAGGCGGTGTGGCGGCAACGCTCACCACGTGAACGACTGCGGGTGCCCATCGGCTACACACCGAGCGGCCAACCGCTCGAGCTGGACATCAAAGAGTCCGCCGAGGGGGGAATGGGCCCGCATGGGTTGTGCATCGGCGCCACCGGCTCGGGGAAATCCGAGTTCTTGCGCACCTTGGTCCTCGCGATGATCACCTCGCATTCACCTGAGGCGCTGAACCTGGTCCTGGTCGACTTCAAAGGCGGCGCAACATTTTTGGGGCTGGAAGGTGTGCCGCACATCTCAGCGATCATCACCAACCTCGAAGACGAGCTGATCCTGGTCGATCGTATGCGTGACGCGCTGGCCGGGGAGATGAACCGGCGCCAGGAACTGCTGCGCGCGGCCGGATTCGCCAACGTCCTCGAATACGAACGCGCCCGTGCCAACGGCGCCGAGCTCGAGCCGTTGCCCGCGCTGTTCATCATCGTCGACGAATTCTCCGAATTGCTCTCTCAAAAGCCCGATTTCGCAGAGCTATTCGTCATGATCGGTCGGCTCGGCCGATCATTGCACATCCACTTGCTGCTGGCCTCGCAGCGCCTTGAGCAGGGCAAGCTACGGGGATTGGACTCGCACTTGTCCTACCGGATCGGGCTCAAAACTTTCTCTGCAGGCGAGTCGCGCAGCGTGCTCGGTGTTCCCGACGCGTACCACCTACCCAGCATCCCGGGTTCGGCGTTTCTCAAATGCGATGCCGACGAACCCGTCCGGTTCAACACCTGTTACGTGTCCGGTGAATACGTCAAACCGGGAGTTTCGCAACGCAACGGGCGCACGTCGTCGTCCGCGGGCGCGATCGCGCCGAAACTCTTCACCGCAACGCCGGTCAAAAAGGATCCGTCGCCGCCGGGGCAACAGGGTCCAGCGGAGACCCCGAGTGCACAGCCCCAGCCCGAAATGCCCACCCGTCCGACCAAGACCACCCTTCTTGACGTCGTTGTCGGTCGCCTGCGGGGCCACGGGATCCCGGCGCACGAAGTGTGGCTCCCGCCGCTGGACGAAAGCCCCGCCGTCAATCAACTGCTTCCCAGTTCCACATGCAACGGGCCCCTGCTGATGCCGCTCGGTTTGGTGGACCGTCCCTACGATCAGCGTCGCGACTTGCTCATCGTCGATTTGTCGGGCGCCCTGGGAAACGTCGCGGTCGTCGGGGGTCCGCAGTCGGGCAAGTCGACAACGCTGCGCGCAATGATGATGTCAGCAGCGGCCACTCATACTCCCGAACAGATTCAGTTCTACTGTCTCGACTTCGGCGGCGGCACGCTCGGTAGTCTGGCCAATCTCCCACACGTAGGCGGGGTTGCCGGCCGGATGGACGCCGACCGCATTCGACGTACCATCGCCGAAGTGTCGGGGCTGTTGCGCGAACGCGAACAGCGCTTCCGTGATCTCGGCATCGAATCGATGCGCGACTTCCGCCAGCGCAAAGCCCAGCTTGCAGCTCTGCCGCCCGAAGCCGCCGCGCGGGATCCATTGAGTCAGGACAAGTTCGGCGACGTCGTCCTCGTGGTCGACGGCTGGGCGACGATCAAGAGTGATTTCGACTACCTCGAACCGGTATTGCAGGCGCTCGCGATTCAAGGCTTGTCCTATGGGATTCATCTGGCGTTGTCCGCCACCAGGTGGATGGAGATCCGACCGGCGGTCAAAGACATGCTCGGTACCCGCGTCGAGTTGCGGATGGGTGATCCCATCGACAGTGACGTGGGCCGCAAGTTCGCCGAACTGGTCCCGATCGGTCGGCCGGGACGCGGCATGACTGCCGATCGCCTGCATATGCTGATCGCGCTCCCGCGGCTTGATTCCAGCTCTGCCACTGACGATCTCCCGGCCGGCGTCGCGAACTCCGTGGAGGCAGTCAGCGCTTTCTACGGCAGGCGCGCCGCGCCCACGGTGCGCATGCTGCCCCACAACGTCGATCGCGACGCAGTTGTGGAAGCGGCTCGCAACGCCGGACTGCTGGGCCCGTCACAGATCGCCATCGGAATCGACGAAGCCGAGCTGGCCCCGGTCGTGCTGCGGTTCGACGCCCAGCCACATCTGGTCGTGTTCGGCGACAGCGAATGCGGGAAAACCGGGCTGTTGCGCAACATCGCGCAAGGGATCATGGACAATGCGACGCCCACCGAATGCAAGATCATACTCATTGACTTCCAGCGCTCCATGCTCGGCATGGTCGACGGGGACTACATCGGCGGATACGCCACCGCGACGCAATCCTGCTCGGAGCTGGTGAGCGCGTTAGCAGAATCGCTGAAGGAGCGGCTGCCACCCAGCGACATCACTCCGCAACAGCTCAAAGAACGTTCGTGGTGGAGCGGACCGGATGTGTATGTGCTCATTGATGATTACGATCTGATCGGCGGTGGTTCCCTCAATCACCCGCTGGGTCCGTTGGTCGAATACTTTCCACTGGCCCGCGATATCGGGCTTCGGACAGTAATTACGCGGCGTATCGGTGGTGCAGCGCGAGCGATGATGGACCCGATCATCGGCCGGCTGAAAGACCTCTCGTGCAACGGTTTGGTAATGAGTGGTTCGAAGGATGAGGGCGGGCTTTTCGGGGGGTACAAAGCCACCGAGATGCCACCGGGAAGAGGAATGCTGGTGTCTCGCACCGTGAAAAGTGGCGTGATTCAGCTGTCCTGGATGCCAGAACCGTGACCGGCGTCCGCGAACTTGACCACGTGCCGGCGAAGTCCGCGGCACCCGAGCACATCCGGGTGTCGGTGGTGGGTGGGCGCACGCAGCTGGATGTGGCGCTGCCGGTGGATGTTCCGGTGGCAAGCCTGGTGCCTGAACTGGTCCGGTTGGTGCGTTCACGTGATGTCGAGGAGCCCTCCGATACTCCGTGGCCGGAGACCCCGCACAAATTCTGGGTGCTCGGCCGACTCGACGCGGCGGCCCCGCTGCAGCCGAACGAGACCTTGCGCTCTGCGGGTGTGGTCGACGGCGAGCTGCTGCAGCTGACCGATGAGCGTGCGCTGACCGCGCCGACACTCTACGACGACGTGGTGGACGCCGCGGCGAGGCTGAACAAAGCGGCCTATGCCGGCTGGAATGCCGCTGCGGCGCAGTGGATGTCGTTTGCGGGGCTCGCCATCGCGTCGCTGATCTGGGCCTACCTGGTGGTAGTCACGACGGGAACACAGCGCGCACTTGTCGTGGGATCGGCGGTGGTGGTCGCCGTGGCGCTCGTCGGTGTCGCGGCGCTCGCCTATCGGTCGTACAGACGGGCCGATGTCGGTGCCGCGGTCGGTTGGTCCACCATCCCGATCGGTGCTGCGATTGTGTGGGCGTTGGCGCGGGGATTCGGGAATTACGGCGTGGCCGCGGGCTGTGCGTCGATGGTCGCGCTGCTCGCCGCCGTGTGCTGGGCGATTGGGACCGGCCATTGGGGCTACCTTTCTAGCGCGGTCCTGTTCGCCGGCGGCGCGTTGGCCATCCTCGCGCACGCACTGGGAGTATCCGCGCAGACGGCGGGCGCGACGTTGGCTGTCGTCGGCGCCTTTGCCTGCCTTACGGTTTCGAGGCTGACCGGCAGGCTGGCGCGGGTTGAACCGTCTTCGGGCGGGCCCGACGCCGACCGGGAGGCGGTGATGTTCGAAACCCCGTTCGCCCCGCAGCCAGTAGCGGCCGATGCTGCTGGCAAGACTTCGTCGGCCGCTCCCTCGTCTAAGGCGATGCCGACAGCCGAAGCGGTGTGGGCGAGGGTACGCGCGGCCGCCGTGACCGGGTCCGCGCTCTATGCCGGCCTGGCGGTCACCGTGCTGTGCGGCGTCGCGGCCGTGCTGCGTGCCGCGCCCCGCGCGGACTGGGCTGCGCTGGTTCTTGCCGGGATCTGTGCGGCGGCACTGGGTGTGCACGCCCGGGTGCCCGACAGTGCGCTGGAACGGGTTTCGCTTTCAGTGCCCGCGGCGCTGCTGGTCTTTGTGGGGTGCGTCAATGCTCAGCGCGGTGGCACCGCGATGGCATGGGCTGGTTTTGGCGCGCTGTTGGCCATCGCGGTGCTGGCTTCGTTGACCGGGCTGAGGGTTGCCGGCCGTAACCCGCCGCGTCGGTGGGCAACCGGGTGGGCCTATCTGCAGTACGTGGCGTACGCGGCCCTGATCCCGGTGGCGTTGTGGGCCACGGGCGGTTACGCCGGGCTCGGGATCTGATGAGCATCAACATTCAGCGATGGGGCGCGTTTCTGGCGGCCACGCTGTGCACCGCCTTCGTCGCGACGCCGTCGGCCTGGGCAGTGTCACCGCCCGTCGTGCCGCCTGGTCCGCCGCCTACGGGACCGGTCGCTCCGCCCGATCCGACGGAACAAAAGTCCGCGTGTGGGCTTGGTGGAGTCTTCCCGCAGACGGATTTTCGGATGCAGGCCAGTGCTGAGGCGATGCTCGACTTCACCAGCGCGTGGAAGTTCTCCCGCGGCGCAGGACAGAAAGTGGCGGTCATCGACACCGGAGTGAACCGCCACCCGCGGCTGCCCGCGCTTGAGGGTGGCGGTGACTATGTCTCGGGGACCGATGGATTGGTGGATTGCGACGCGCACGGCACTCTGGTGGCCGGGATCATCGCGGCCGTCCCCGGACCCGACGACGCGTTTGCGGGGGTGGCACCCGAAGCGACGATCCTCTCGATTCGCCAGAACAGCGGCGTCTACGCGGTAAAGGGGTCCGCCTCGACGCAAAATGACCCCAACGCGGTGTCGCCTGGCTACGGCAACCTGCACACGTTGGCGCTCGCCGTTGCCCATGCGGTCGATTTGGGGGCGACGGTGATCAATCTCTCGGAGGTCGCGTGCGCACCGGTCGGCGCCGGCATGAACGACGCGGAACTCGGGTCGGCGCTGCGCTACGCCTACGAGCGCAACGTGGTCGTGGTGGCCGCAGCCGGAAACATTCAGTCGCAGGGGCTGTGTGGCGCCCAAAACCCGGTTCGTGACCCGAATCTGCCGCTGGCGCGGGACTGGGAATCAGTGCAGACGATCGCCACCCCGGCGTGGTTTTCGGACTACGTGCTCAGCGTCGGCGCCTTGACCGCGTCGGGCGAGCCCGCGGAATTCAGCTTGCATGGGCCCTGGCTCGGTGTTGCGGCGCCGGGTGAGCAGATCGTGTCGCTGGATCCCAATGGCCCGGGGTTGATAAACGCCTGGCAAGACCAGCGCGGATTGGTGCCGATCAACGGCACCAGTTTCGCCGCGCCGATGGTGGCGGGGTTGGCGGCACTGGTGCGCGCCCGTTTCCCCGAACTCAGTGCGGGCCAGGTCATCGAGCTCATCAAACGCACGGCCCACACCGGGGGAGTCGGCCCGAACGTGCTGACCGGCTACGGCGTCGTCGACCCGATCGCAGCGCTGACATATCAATTGCCGCCGCTGAAGAAGATGCCCAATCCGGACGCCGGCCGAAAGATCGCGAGCCCGCCTCCGCGAGACCGCGACCATCGGGTGCGCGACATCGTGCTGGCCGCGACGGGTGGATGTGCAGTGCTGTCGCTGATTGCATTGGCGGTGTTGGCGCCCAGGCGGACACGGCAGGCATCAGCCGAAAGCGAAGACCGCGACCCCTCCGAAATGCCCAGCCGTCGATAGCCGTTTCCGTAATCCACGGTTTCCCTTGCAGTAAAAGCGATTTCGGTTAGCTAAACGCTGCGCAAGGTAAGCCGAAAGCTTTGACGAACAAGATCAATCCTGTCCGGCGCAAAGGTTTGCACCCTCGTAAGGTCAGTGCTAACAGCACTTTTGGAACCAAACAACCAGTTGAGTCGGGTATTGGGGTGCCGGATGGGGAACTCGGGTGTCTTGCGCGTGGAGCTGGATCGGCTGGCGGGACTGGGGCCCATCCTGCGAGGTTTGGCCGACGAGGCAGCGAGTCTGCGGACGGGTCCATCTGCCGGCCCGTATTTGTCGGTGCCTGGTGGCATGGAACCGGCGGTGCTCGAAGCTTCAAGCATCGCGCACGACTTGGTCGACACGACCTTGGTGACCACCGTCAAAGACAGGTTGTCGGAGACCGGGCAAATCATGGTCGATGTGGCGAATCAATACCGCAGTGCGGACGAGGCCACGACCAAGCTGACCACAGTGATGACGACCTACAGCAACGCCACCGGCACCTGGGATGTGCCAGAGGCGCCCAAGTGAGCATCACCCGCACCCAGGTCGAGTCGTGGAATCCATCCGCGCTGACCGAGATCGGTACTGCCTGGACTGCGATGGGCAAGAACATCGAGGACCTGTTCGGCAGGTACAAATCCGCGGTCGCCGACGTCAATGGCGGCCACTGGCAGGGTGAGGCGGCCGATGCCGCGATGGGTCGCGCGGACTCCGACCACCGAGCAGCAATCCGGTTGGTGGATCACCTAGACCGCGTCGCCAAGATCGCCACCGACGGGTTTCATCAGGTCGACTCGCCGCTGCAGCAGGCCCGCACCGCGATCGCCGGTGCCGAGCACGCCGGATTCACCGTTGCAGAGGACCTGACCGTCTCCAAACCCGACATGGCCACGATTGACGAAGAGCAGGCAATGCAGCAGTGGCAGAACGCCATCAGCGAAGCGGCCACTGCGACCGAGAACGCCGACAACGACGTAAAAAACGAATTGACCGCCGCCCGGGGAGATCTGCGGGCAGCGTTCATCTCGCCGGCGACGCTGGGGTCAGATCAGGCTCGAAGCGACGCTGCACAGTTGGCCAATGACCCGTCCCACCTGAGTCCTGTGGCAAAGCAGCGATTGGTCGACGCCGGCCTGCTGACGTCTGCACAGCTGAAGGCGTTGCAGTCCGGCCAACCCGTGGCGATCCCGGCCGCCCAGATGGAGTACCTCAACGCGCTGGCCCGCTCGCTCGACGGCAAGTCACCGCAAGCCATCGAGGCCATGATGAACAAACTGCCGGCCGACGCCCGGCAAGGGTTAGCCAATGCCCTGCAGTTGGTGTCCACGCCCAGCGTCACCGCCAGCGTGCGCGGGGACAGTCAGATACCCACGAACGGCGCAACCACCCTGCTGCCCCGCCAGATGTCGCAGTCTTTGACGCGAAAAGATCTGACGACCCAGGGATGGCAGATCATCGGCGACTCCGGCTACAACGTCATCAATCTCAATGGCGTAGCAGACAACCAGGCAAATGCGAGCATCGCCGCCATGAGTAGCCCGGCCTTCAAGCACGGAACGGGCTTGGACACAGCGGTTTTCAACGCCGCCTCCAACTACCTCCATGCTCAGGTCATCGCGCAGCACAATCCCGACGACATGTACTTCGTCGACGGCCGCGGCCAAGAACCCACCGCACCGCTCACCGAGCCGATGTTTCACGCCATTGCCGACGACAAGGCCGTCGTCGCCGCGGGAGTGTCCGGCCCCAATAGCCAAGCGTTTCTCTCCGACGTGTTCAACGACAAGTGGAGCGATCACGGCAAATCGGTATCGCAGCTGTTTCACACCGGTCCCCAGGACGCGGTGGCCACACCTGGAGATCGGCCCAGTGAGGTCCGTGCCACCGAATCAGGCCAGATCGCCGAAACTGTGGCCCGATACATGTCGGATCACTCCAAGCAGTTGCTCGATCTTCCAGACCAACCCGGTACGGCGGTAGGGCAGCGCAACCCCGATCTGATGATCAACCTCGCCAACGACCTGGCCCCCTACTACAGCACCTTTGCCGGGTCGGAATCGATCCCGGGCGTAGGACATTTCGAGAACTCCAACCAACTTGCGGCCATGTACTCAGTGCTGGCCAGCAACCCCACGGCCGGAGTGGATGCTGCCGTCGCCACCTGGGGCCAACAAAACGCGATGGCTACCGCCTATGGCGCCGGCCGGGCGCCCTACACCTATGCGCAGATCGCCGGTCAGATGCAGCACGCACTGGAAACCGGCACTGCCTCGGCGGAGACGGCGCTCAATCAGGGTGACACCTACCGGGCTAACTGGCGAGAAGCCGTCGAAGGGGCGCAATACGACACCGCCTACAAGGCCGCCGGCGCGGTGCTCGGTTACGTCCCAGGGGCAGGCTCGACAATCAAAGATCTCTTCAACGTCGTTGGCCCAGCACTCAAGCCCGACATTGTCGGCATCGTCGATCCAACTGCGGTGGCCAATCCGAGCAACGGCGTCCCATACGAGCACGCCACCAACCAACTCGATACCAATACG
>DAIODV010000014.1:1651-22266 GCA_036746615.1 Mycobacterium sp. | reverse complement strand
CGGCTCGACACGAGCCGGCTGGTCGAATTTGCCAGTGAACAACGAGTCGTCGCCATCGAATAGGTGCTTGGTGAGCGCTGCGCGCGGCGTCAGACCACGCAGCTTCTGCAGTTCGCTGAGAGGCTCACGCAGATCGTCGAATTCGGGTCCGATGTCCTCGCGCAGTTGGGCCGTCATCCCGGTGAGGTAGTCGCGGGCCTGGCGCAGCGCGGTGGCGGTCCACCGAATCGCGCCGGGTAGCCGTTCAGGGCCTAAGACGACCAGCCCGACCACCACGAGCACCAGCATTTCCCCCCAACCGACGTTGGCGAACATCTAGCTGGTGTCCGGGCCAGGTGTGACCGTAAGCGTCACGTGGCGGCCGTCGCGGACCACCTCGATCGGGGCTGGCTGGCCGACGGTCAACTGGCGGACGGCGACGACGAATTCTTCAGCGTCGGCGACCGAGCGCTTGCCCACCTTGACCACGACATCGTTTTCCAGAATCCCGCCTGTCTGGGCTGGGCCGCCCGCCTTCACGTTCGCGACCTGTGCGCCCTGCGCGATCGCGTTGCTCACCGAGCGGGTGCTCAGGCCCAACGTCGGGTGCACGATTTTGCCGTCCTTGATCAACGTCTGCGCAACCAATTTCGCTTCGTTGATCGGAATCGCGAAGCCCAGCCCGCTGGCGCTGTCGGACAGCGACTTGCCGGCGGTGTCGATGCCGATGACTTGAGAATCCATGTTGATCAGCGGGCCACCGGAGTTGCCGTGGTTGATCGAGGCGTCGGTCTGGACGGCGTCGATCACCGTGTCGGTGTCCGAGCCCTCCCCCGACAGCGGGATGGGCCGGTGCAGCGCGCTGATGATGCCGTGCGTGACGGTGCTGCGCAGACCCAGCGGCGCACCCGCGGCAAGGACTTCGTCGCCAACGCGCACCTTGTCGGAATCGCCGAGCCGGGCCACCGAGAGGTGGTCGACGTTGTCGACTTTGAGGACGGCCAGGTCGGTCTTGGGGTCGCGGCCGACCAGGTTGGCAGGTACTTCCTTGCCGTCGTTGAAAACGACGGTGGTCTTGAATTGGCTTGGGTTGTTGGCGGCTTCGGAGATGACGTGGTTGTTGGTGACGATGTAGCCGCGGCCGTCGACCACGAAACCGGATCCCTGCATACCTTCTTGATCGCTGACGGACTGGATCGTGACCACCGAATCAGCCACTGCCGCAGCGACTTTGGCGAATCGGCCCGCGGGTGATTCGCTGTTGCCGTTGGTCGCCAACGTCACCTTGGACGTGGTGAACGCCTCGACAACCTCTGCCGTCTTGCGTCCGACGACACCGCCGATCAAGCCGATCAACAAGGCGAGAACGGCGAGCACCAGCAGTGCCAGGTAGGAAACCCGGCCCCCGAACAGCACATCTCGCACGCCCAGCCGATCGCGGTCGCCACCAACTGCGGCTAAGCCCGAGGAAGTTACCGCCGGCTCGCCCAGTGCGGCGGCCGCGCCCGGGTCGCGCCACGGATCATCGGCTTCGTCGGACTCGTCTTTGTCGCCGTCAAGTGCGCCCGCATCAGTGGGGTGCCGTTGCAACGACTCCACGCCCGGGAACGGACGACCGAAGGCTTCCGAAAGTACCGGGTCGGCCGGTTCGTCGTGCGGGGTGAACTCGCCCTGGTCGCGATACTTCGGCGGACGCACGGTTTCGGCAACGAACGAGCCCTGCACGCCGTCGGGACGGCTGAACGCTTGGCGCGACGCAGCGTCAACGGGCGGCCGGGAAACAGGTCGCGGCGCCAGCCGGGGTGCGCCGTTCTTTTCTTGGTCGGAGCTCACGTCATCCTCTTCCGGAGCGCTTTAGAAATGCACGCTATGGGCACGAGCACGGCGCAGTGCACCGGCTGGGCCAACCTGACACCACCCTACCGAGGCTCGCGCCGGTCAGGCGGCGCGCCGTCATTTCGCTGTGCGCGGGGATTCCGCCACGGGCCGCTGCCCGATCGGTCCGCCTCGTCGTCGCGCGGGGAGTCCGGAATCTGCGACAGCAATCCCAGCAGCGTGCTGGGGATTCTGATCGGTTGAGAATCACGCAGCGCCGCACGTGCCCGGCGGTGACCTTCCACTTCTGCAGCGCACTCATGACAAAGGGAAATGTGATGCGCTGCCCGCAGGTGCGCGTTCATCCGCAGCTCACCGTCGACAAACGCGGCGATGGCCTCAATCGACAGATGCTCGGTCGAACCGAATTGCCGCGGCGCACCGACCGGCGCGTCGCTTTGCGAGGCGAACTGCGCGGGGAGCCAGGAGAACGCTCGGCGGAACACGTGTCCCCGCTCGACCATCACCAGCTCCTCTGCAGTATCAGCGTTCGTGTGCGCGCACTACCTCGAATGTAGCGCGCTGCCCGATACTCCAACAGCAATGAACAGCGGATCAGGCGGCGTGTGTCTTACTCGGAGAGCTCCACAGCTGTACCGGCCGCTGCATCAGTAGCGCCCTCGGAATGCGCGGCCAGATAGTCCCGCAGCGCTTGTCGTCCCCGGTGGATGCGGCTGCGCACGGTTCCGAGCTTCACCCCGAGGGTGGCCCCGATCTCCTCGTAGGACAGTCCTTCGATGTCACACAGCACGACGGCTGCGCGGAACTCCGGCGGCAATGAATCCAAGGCCGCTTGCAGGTCAGGCCCAAGCCGCGACTCGTGGTAGATCTGCTCCGGGTTGGGCTCGTCGGCGGGCACCCGGTCGTAGTCGTCGGGCAGCGCCTCCATCCGGACCCGGCCGCGACGGCGCACCATGTCGAGGAACAGGTTGGTCGTGATGCGGTGCAGCCAGCCTTCAAACGTCCCCGGCTGGTAGTTCTGTACCGACCGGAACACCCGGATGAACGTCTCCTGGGTGAGGTCCTCGGCGTCGTGCTGATTGCCGGAAAGTCGATAGGCCAGCCGGTACACCCGGTCGGCGTGCTGCCGGACGAGCTCGTCCCACGACGGCATCGTCGTCTTGTCCCCGGTCGCGTCGAATACCGCAGTGCCGTAAGGCTCCTCGTCGGGCTCGACCCAGTCGGCGTCCCGATACCGGTCGGGATGCGACATGCTGGCAGGGCTCATCAGAGTGGTGATGTTCAAGTCCTCCGGATTCAGACTGCCGTCCAAAGTGGGCAATTCGTCACCGCGCGCAACGCGAAGACGCCGAGATGTATTCCCGGACCATCGGCCTCCACGCTCCATGGCAGATACGGTTGCCTACCGGCGTATGTGCGGTATGTGATCGCACTGAGCTTTGACTGAGAATGGTTGCCCGCACCCCGTTGCGCAGGTCCTATTCATCAAATTGTGACCTTGATCGGCCGCGAGATTTGGGCGTGTCGCGGCGCGGCACAGAGGTTAGCACCGGGCGCGCCTGATCGCACGCGGCAGCGGATGGATTTACGCTCACGCCATGGCCACCACCGACCACCCGCCCGGGCAGTCGGCTCCGCCCAGCCGGGCCGAATCGCTTTCCGCCCACGCCGAGGGGTCGATCTCCGAAGACGCGGTTCTGTTGGCCGCCCGCGAGCGCGCAGTCGACATCGGTGCCGGCGCGGTGACGCCCGCGGTCGGAGCACTGCTCAGCCTGCTCGCCAAGCTCAGTGGCGGCAAAGCCGTCGTCGAGGTGGGTACGGGTGCGGGGGTAAGCAGTTTGTGGTTGTTGTCTGGGATGAGCGACGACGGCGTGCTGACCACGATCGACATCGAGCCCGAACATCAACTGATCGCCAAGCAGGCGTTTTCCGACGCCGGTATTGGCCCGTCGCGAACCCGGCTGATCGGCGGCCGGGCCCAGGAAGTGTTGACCCGGCTCGCCGACGGTTCGTATGACCTCGTCTTTATCGACGCTGACCCTCTTGACCAGCCCGAATATGTCGTCGAGGGCGTGCGGTTGCTGCGCTCCGGCGGGGTCATCGTCGTTCATGGCGCGGCGTTGGGTGGACGGGCCGGCGACCCGACTGCGCATGACACAGAAGTCGCGGCGGTGCGGGAAGCGGCACGGCTGATCGCCGAGAACGAGCTGCTCACACCGGCTCTGGTACCGCTGGGCGACGGCTTGCTCGCCGCCGTTCGCGACTAATCCTCCCTTTACGGATTCTTGACGGCGTTTCTTCTTGACCTTCGATTGAACGCGCGTTTAGTGTTCTGAACATGCGTTCAGCCGACGATTTGACCGCCGCGGCCCGGATCCGTGACGCGGCGATCGCGCAGTTCGGCGAACACGGTTTCGGCATCGGCTTGCGATCGATTGCCGAAGTAGCAGGAGTCAGCGCCGGGCTGGTTATCCATCACTTCGGCTCCAAGGACGGTCTGCGCAAAGCCTGCGACGACTACGTCGCCGAAGAAATCCGCCTCGGGAAATCGGAGGCGATGCGCTCCACCGATCCCGCTACCTGGTTCGCCGCGATGGCCGAGATCGAGGACTACGCACCGTTGATGGCCTACCTGGTGCGCAGCATGCAATCCGGCGGCGAGCTGGCGAACACGCTATGGCGCACGATGCTCGAGAATGCCGAGACCTACCTCGACGAAGGGGTGCAGAGCGGCGTTTTGAAACCCAGCCGAGATCCGCGTGCCCGAGCGAAGTATCTGGGGATCACCGGCGGCGGCGGTTTCTTCTTGTACATCCAAATGCATGAAACCCCAACGGATCTACGCGCAGTGCTGCGCGACTATGCCCGCGACATGATGCTGCCTGCCCTCGAGCTGTACACCGAAGGCTTGCTGACGGACAGGACCATGTACGAGGCCTTTCGGGAACAGGCAGAACGCGGAACAGGAGAGAGGGAAGCCGATGTCAGTTGACAGCTACCGTCCGCCGATCGAAATCCACGGCTTGACAAAGCGTTTCGGCGCAGTTCAAGCACTGGACGGCCTCGAGTTGACGGTATGCGAGGGCGAGGTACACGGGTTTCTCGGCCCCAACGGCGCCGGAAAGTCCACGACGATCCGCATCCTGCTGGGAGTCGTGAAGGCCGACGGCGGCACCGCACGGCTGCTCGGCGGCGATCCTTGGACGGACGCGGTCGAACTGCACCGCCAGATTGCCTATGTTCCAGGCGATGTGACGCTGTGGCCCAATCTCACCGGCGGCGAAACCATCGATCTGCTCGCACGCATGCGCGGAGGTATCGACGAGAAGCGCCGCGAAGAGCTGATCGAGCGCTTCGAGCTGGACCCGCACAAGAAGGCGCGGACCTACTCCAAGGGCAACCGGCAGAAAGTCTCATTGATTTCGGCGTTCTCGTCGAATGCCCGGCTAATGCTGCTCGACGAGCCGAGCAGCGGCCTGGACCCCTTGATGGAGAACATCTTTCAGCAGTGCGTTGCAGAGGCGCGCGACCGCGGCGCTACCGTCCTGCTGTCCAGCCACATCCTGGCCGAAACCGAGGCGCTGTGCGAGCGGGTGACCATCATCCGCGCCGGCAAGACCGTCGAAAGCGGCACGCTGGAGTCCATGCGTCACCTGTCCCGCACATCGATCAAAGCGGAAATGCTTCGGGACCCGGGCGATCTCACCCGCATCCGCGGCGTGGAGGATGTCAGCTTCGAAGGAAGCACACTGCGTGCCCACGTCGACAGTGCGAGCCTCGGCGACCTGATCAGGGTGCTTGGCGACGCCGGCGTGCGCAGCCTGGTCAGCCAGCCGCCCACGCTGGAAGAACTCTTCCTGCGCCACTACGGCATTGGCACCGACGGCAAGCGCGAAGCCAGCAGCCAAGAGGTGCGGGCATGACTACGACGACATCGGATCGACCCCAACACCCCGCACACGAAGCGCCCCAACGCGGTTCGGCATTCACCGGCACGCTGGGGATGCTGCGACTCTACCTGAGGCGGGACCGAATCGTCTTGCCCCTCTGGGTGTTACTGCTCTCGCTACCGCTGTCCAGCGTCTATATCGGCAGCATCGAAAAGGTCTACCCCGACCAGGCAGGACGCGCCGCTTTTGCCGCCACGATCATGGCCAGCCCGGCGCAACGGGCGCTCTACGGCCAGATTTACAACGACAGCCTTGGCGCAACCGGCATTTGGAAAGCCGGCATGTTCCATCTGCTGATTGCCGTGGCGGTCATTCTCACCGTGATCCGTCATACCCGCGCCGATGAAGAGACCGGCCGCGCCGAACTGATCGACTCGACCGCGGTCGGCCGGTATGCCAGCCTGACTGCTGCGTTGCTGCTGTCCTTCGGGGCATCGGTGCTCACCGGGGCGATCGCGGCGGCCGGCCTGCTGGGCACCACCGTCCCGCACGACGGTTCGCTGGCGTTCGGCGCCGCGCTGGCCGGCTCCGGCCTGGTATTCACCGCAGTAGCCGCGGTGGCTGCCCAGCTTTCACCGAGCGCCCGATTCGCCCGCGGATGCGCCTTCGGCGCGCTGGCCACCGCCTTCACCCTGCGCGCTGTCGGCGACGCCGGGTCGGGCAGCTTGTCGTGGCTCTCGCCGCTGGGCTGGTCGCTGCAGGTTCGTCCATACGCGGGTGACCGCTGGTGGGTACTGCTGCTGCATCTGGCCACCGCCGTGCTGCTCACCGTGCTGGCGTACCGGCTACTCGCCGGTCGCGATGTCGGCGCGGGGTTGATCGCCGAACGCCCGGGCCCAGCCGGAGCAACGCCGTTGCTGCGGGACGCCCTCGGGCTGGCGTGGCGGTTGGATCGCGGCGCGCTGCTGCTCTGGACCGTCGGGCTGTGCCTCTACGGCTTGCTGATCGGCAGCGTGGTACACGGCATCGGCGACGAGCTGGGCAGCGGTACGGCGCAAGACATTGTCGCGCGCATGGGCGGCACCAATGTTTTGGAGCAGGCATTCGTCGCGGTGGCCTTCTGCATGGTGGGCATGATGGCGGCCGCGTTCGCAATCTCGCTAGCACTGCGACCGCACCAGGAGGAGGCCAGCCAGCGAGCCGAAACGGTGCTGGGCGGCGCGGTAGGCCGAAGCCGTTGGCTCACAAGCCATCTGGTCATCGCGCTGATAGGCTCGGCCATGGCAATCTTGATCGCGGGAGCAGCGGCCGGACTGTCCTACGGAGCCGCCGCCCATGACGGCGGCAAGATCTCGATGGTGATGGCGACCGCAGCGGTTCAGCTGCCCGCCGTGTGGCTTTCCGCCGCCGTCGCCGTCGCATTGTTCGGGCTGGCACCGAGATTCAGCCCGCTGGCTTGGGGTGTGCTGGTCGGATTCGTCGCGCTCTACCTGATCGGGTCGCTGTCCGGATTTCCACAGTGGGTGCTCGACCTCGAGCCGTTCGGGCACGTTCCGCGGGTCACCGGCGGCGCGTTCACCCCATTTCCACTGCTGTGGTTACTGGCGATCGACGCCGCGCTGATCGCGGTGGGAATAGCGGGCTTCCAACGCCGCGACGTGCAGACCTAAGGAGCGTTTCATGAAAAATGTTGGCAAAGCACTAACTTCATCCGCACTAGGCCTCGTCGTCGTTGGACTGATGCTGTTCCTGCCGGCCGGGACATTCCACTACTGGCAGGGCTGGGTCTTCATCACAGTATTCACGGTATCGACTTGGATACCCAGCCTGTACCTAACGAAGACCAATCCCGCGGCGCTCGAGAGGCGCATGCATGCCGGGCCGCTAGCGGAGACCCGAATGCTGCAGCGAATCATCATTACCTTTCTGGTTGTCTGCTTTCTCGCCACATTCGTTTTCAGCGCGTTTGACCATCGCTTCGGCTGGTCGACAGTCCCGGCGTCGATCTCGCTGATCGGTGATGTGCTGGTCGCCGTTGGTCTTGGCGTCTCGATGCTGGTCGTCATCCAAAACAGCTACGCGGCAGCCACGGTCAACGTCGAAGCGAACCAACAGCTTGCTTCCACGGGGCTGTATGGGTGGGTGCGGCACCCGATGTACACCGGGAACGTCATCATCATGCTCGGCGTCCCGTTGGCGCTCGGCTCGTATTGGGGCTTAATGTTTATCGTCCCCGGCCTGCTCGTGCTTGCCATGCGCATTCGCGATGAAGAAGCCATGCTCAACGAAGAGCTGGGCGGCTACCGCGAGTACACCCAACAAGTGCGCTATCGCTTAGTGCCCTACGTGTGGTGAACGCGCCGCGCTAGATCCAGACGCCCTTGCCGACGGCGACAACACCGCCGGCACTGATCGCGAATCGCTCGCGATCCTTCTCCAGGTCCACCCCGACCATCTCGCCCGGCCCGACAACGACGTTCTTGTCCAGGATTGCGTGACGCACCACCGCCCCGCGGCCAACGCGGGCGCCGGGCATAATCACGCTGCCCTCCACGATGGCGCCGTCGTCGACAACGACGTTCGACGACAGCACCGAATTGCGTACCGACGCCGCCGAGATGATGCTGCCGGCTCCCACCACCGACTCTTGCGCGGAGCCGCCGTTGACGAATTTGGCCGGCGCCAGGTTCTCCGACTCGCCGCGGATCGGCCAGCGCTTGTTGTACAGGTTGAACACCGGATGCACGGACACCAGATCCATGTGTGCGTCGTAAAAGGCGTCCAACGTACCGACATCGCGCCAGTAGGCCCGATCACGATCGGTGGCACCGGGCACTTCGTTGTCGGAGAAGTCGTAGACCGCGGCGAGCCCGTCAGACACCAGTCGCGGGATGATGTCGCCACCCATGTCGTGGTCGGAATGATCTTCGTCGGCGTCGGCACGGATCGCATCGATGAGCACCTTCGTGGTGAAGATGTAGTTGCCCATCGAAACAAATGTGCTATCAGGGTCGTCCGGCGTGCCGGGCGGCTCAACTGGTTTCTCGACCCAGTTGCGGATCCGTCCGGAATCGTCGGAGTCCAAGCACCCGAATGCACTCGCCTCAGCGCGGGGCACCCGGATACCGGCCACCGTCACCCCGGCGCCACTGTCGACGTGGAACTGCAGCATCTGCTCCGGGTCCATCCGGTACACGTGGTCGGCGCCGAAAACCACGATGTAGTCCGGATCCTCGTCATAAATCAGGTTGAGCGATTGATAGATCGCGTCGGCCGAACCCGTATACCAACGCGGGCCGAGCCGCTGCTGGGCCGGGACCGGAGTGATGTACTCACCGGCCAACCCGGACAATCGCCAGTTCTGCGAAATGTGACGGTCCAGCGAGTGTGACTTGTATTGGGTTAGAACGCAGATCCTCAGATAGCGGGCGTTGACGAGATTGGAAAGCACGAAGTCGATCAGCCGGTAGGCGCCGCCGAAGGGAACCGCGGGTTTGGCCCGGTCCGCGGTCAGCGGATACAACCGCTTGCCCTCCCCGCCGGCCAGGACGATGCCCAGCACGTGTGGCGCTTCCCTCATGGATCAAACCTATCGGCCGTCGCAAACCCCTGCCATGTCATTCCCGGGAATACCCACGCTTACGGACTGTCCATCAAGCAATTTCGGTGAACCCGGCCACGGCGCGATCCGGCAGCGACGATTACCGTGCCCGTATGCGGGTGGCGATGATGACTCGGGAGTATCCGCCGGAGGTGTACGGCGGCGCGGGGGTGCACGTCACCGAGCTCGTCGCGCAACTGCGCAAGCTGTGCCAAGTTGACGTGCATTGCATGGGTGCCCCCCGGGCGGACGCATTCGCCTACCAACCCGATGCGCAACTGCGCGGTGCGAATCCGGCGCTGTCGACGTTGTCGGCCGATCTGGCGATGGCCAATGCCGCCGGCGAGGCCAGCGTGGTCCACACCCATACCTGGTACACCGGGCTGGCGGGGCGGCTGGCCGCGATGCTCTACGACATCCCGCATGTATTGACCGCGCATTCGCTGGAGCCGTTGCGGCCGTGGAAAGCAGAACAACTGGGCGGCGGCTACCGGATCTCGTCATGGGCGGAACAGACGGCGGTGACGGCCGCGGACGCGGTTATCGCTGTGAGCTCCGGTATGCGCGATGACGTGCTGCGGGTCTATCCCACCTTGGATCCCAGCCGGGTGTATGTCGTGCGCAACGGCATCGACACCGAGGTGTGGCACCCCGACGAGCCGCTGGGATCGCTTCTGGGGGAATCCGTGCTTGCCGACCTCGGTGTCGACCGCGCCCGGCCGATCGTGGCGTTCGTCGGCCGCGTCACACGGCAAAAGGGCGTCGCCCACCTGCTGGCGGCCGCACACCATTTCGACCCCGACGTGCAGCTCGTGCTGTGCGCCGGGGCGCCCGATACACCGGAGATCGCCGCCGAAGTGTCCGCCGGGGTAGCGCGCCTGGCCGCTGAGCGCTCCGGCGTCTTCTGGGTCAGGGAAATGCTGCCCATCGGAAAGATACGCGAAATACTTTCGGCTGCAGCGGTTTTCGTATGCCCATCGGTGTACGAACCGTTGGGCATCGTCAATCTCGAAGCGATGGCCTGCAGCACCGCGGTGGTGGCCTCGGATGTCGGGGGCATTCCCGAGGTGGTCGCGGACGGGGTCACGGGTTCGCTGGTGCACTACGACGCCACCGACGCGAACGGTTATCAGACCAGGCTGGCCGGGGCGGTCAACGCCCTGATCGCCGATCCCGAAAAGGCGGAGCGCTACGGCCGAGCGGGCCGACAGCGCTGCATCGCGGAATTCTCCTGGGCGCGCATCGCAGAACAGACGCTGGAGATCTACCGGAAGCTGGCTTAGCTGGTGACGCCTTTGAGCTCGTCGCCCAGGGCAGCGGCTTCGTCGGGTGTCAGCTCGACGACGAGTCGACCACCGCCCTCCAGCGGTACCCGCATCACGATGCCGCGCCCCTCCTTGGTTGCTTCCAGTGGACCGTCTCCGGTCCGGGGCTTCATCGCCGCCATCGAGTGCTCCCTCCAGGTTCGAGGTGGCCCGCCGTCACGGACCTCGTCAGCGCCGGGCATGCCCCGTCAGCGGAATTCCAGCCATCCCCGGCATTGAACTGCAAATTCACCCCTCCATTGTTCCCTATCCGAACCGGCAGGTGTACATGACCTCTCCAGTCGGCGTTTCAACGTGGGGTCAAAGGCACCCAGCATGTGCGAAGGTGATCGTCGACCATCCCCGTCGCCTGCATCAACGCATACGCCGTCGTCGGGCCGACAAAACGGAATCCGCGGCGCTTGAGTTCGCGTGCCATCGCGGTCGATTCCGCAGTGACCGCAGGTATTTTTGCGGAGTTCGCGGGCCGAGGCCGCGGCGGTGGCGCGAACGACCACAGCAACTCGGAGAGGTCGTCAGGGGATTTCAGGTCGGCCGCAGCACGCGCGTTGGCAATCGTCGCCTCGATCTTTGCGCGGTTGCGGACGATTCCCGGGTCGCCCATCAGCCGGGCCACGTCGGCATCGGTGAAGCGGGCGACCTTCTCGATGTCGAAGCCGGCAAAGGCGCGCCGGAAATTCTCCCGCTTCCGCAGGATGGTCAGCCAGGAAAGGCCGCTTTGAAACGCCTCCAGACTCAACCGCTCAAATAACGCCACCCTCCCGCGCAGCGGCTGGCCCCATTCCTTGTCGTGATAATCCCGGTAGAGATCTCCGACAGCCCAGTCACAACGGGTTCGCCCGTCGTCAGTCACTCTGGTTCCTTATCGTCGGCGTCGTCAGGGGCGCGATCTACGTCGTCGACCTCATCGGCCGTTGCTGCGGCGTGCACCGACGACAGTTGCCCGCGCAGCAAGTCGAGCTCTTGACCGAGCCGGTCGAGCACCCAGTCGACCTCGCTGGTCTTGTAGCCGCGCAGCGTCTGGGTGAATTTGACCGCGTCGACGTCGGCGCCCGTGACACCCGAGGCCGGCAGCACCGTTGGCGTCGTCCCCCTCGGGAGCGGGGGCAGCGGCTCGCCGCGACCGAACAGCAAACTGACCACGCCGAAGAGCACACCCGCAACCAGGACCAGCACCACGACGTAGAGCAACACCAAAGCCACGTGACAGATATTGCCTTAACGATCGCGCGGAGGCTGCAGGGCGTTCATCGGCGGGCGATCCGCCAGCGACACCGCCGAGGTGCGGGGGGTGTAGCCGTCACCGTCGACGAAGAACTGCGTCAGGCCCACGCCGGAGTCCGGGATGTTGCAACGCGAGAGCAAGGTCGCGACGACTTGGCGGCTCATCGGGCCCAACTCGGCCAGCGGCCGGTTGCGATGCGCCCGTACCCCAAGGTTGACCTGCGCGATCGCGTCCAGTCCGAGCCGGTCATACGTGTCGATCAGCAGGCCGATCTCGACGCCGTAGCCAGGGGCGAACGGCACCGAGGTCAACAGTTCGCGGGTGGCCGCATATTCGCCGCCCAGCGGCTGCAGCACGCATCCCAGTTCGGGTCGCAGCGCCGCGAGCAGCGGCCTCGCCACCAACTCGGTCACCCGGCCGCCGCCGGTAGCCGCCTCGGCGCCGTGCCCACTCAAGGGTCGCCGGTAAAAGCTCTTGACGAGGTGGATGCCGTCCTCGGTGAGCAGCGGCCCGAGCAGCCGCGGCACGAACATCGGGTGCGGGTCGATGAGGTCAGAGTCGACGAACACAACGATGTCGCCGTCGGTGGCGGCCAGCGAGCGCCACAGCACCTCGCCCTTGCCGGGACGCGGCGGGATGTGCGGCAAGGCTTGTTCTCTGGTGACGACGCGCGCGCCCGCGGCGATCGCGCGGATCTCGGTGTCGTCGGTCGAGCCCGAATCGAGCACGATCAACTCGTCGACCAGCCCGCCGACCAGTGGTGAGATGCTGTCGATCACCGATTCGACGGTGTCTTCCTCGTTGAGGGCAGGCAGCACCACCGAGATGGTTCGTCCGGCTTTCGCCGCCACCAACTCGTCGACCGTCCAATGCGGACGGGTCCAGCAGCGGTCGGCCAGCCAGACGTCGCCGGGCAGTGCGGTCAACGCCCCTTGCGCGGCGCGATCGACCAGCTCTGATGCCGTCATGCGAGTCCTCTCACCGTGCGCGTCGGCGGCCGCTGCCCATTGATCGACGCCACCATTTCCAGCACGCGCCGGGTGGGCCCGACTTCATGCACCCGGAACATCCGCGCGCCAGCGGCGGCCGCGAGCGCGGTGGCTGCCAGGGTCCCCTCCAGCCGTTCGGTCAGATCCACCCCAAGAGTCTCCCCGACGAAGTCTTTGTTGCTCAACGCCATCAACACCGGCCACCCCGTGTTAACAAGATCTTCCATGTGACGCAACAGCGTCAGGCCGTGGAAGGTGTTCTTCCCGAAATCGTGGGTCGGGTCGATCAGCACCCGGTCACGGGCCACGCCGGCGGCGACCGCCCGCTCGGCAGCCGCAGTGACTTCGTGTATCACGTCGTCGACCACCCCGCGGGTGCTTGTCCCGTAACTGACTCGGAAAGGCCGGGTACGCGGCGGTAATCCCCCGGTGTGCGAGCACACCAGCCCGGCGCCGAACTCGGCGGCCACCTCGGGCATCGCCGGGTCGAAACCGCCCCAGGTGTCGTTGATCAGGTCCGCGCCTGCCCGGCAGGCCTGCCGGGCTACCTCCGAGCGCCAGGTGTCGATGCTGATCAGTTGGTCGGGGTAGGCGTCGCGTAGCCACTCGATGAACGGCACCACCCGGGCGGCCTCGGTTTCGGTGTCGATGCTCTCCCCCGGGCCCGCCTTGACGCCGCCGACGTCGACGACATCGGCGCCCTCCGCGATGACGTGGTGCGCAGCGTCGCGGGCGGCGTCGTCGCCGAAGGTGGCGCCGCGGTCATAAAACGAATCCGGCGTGCGGTTGACGATCGCCATGATCAGCGGGCGGTCGCCGGTTACGCGGCGACCGCACAGGGTGGATCGGTCGGCTGACGCCGACGGTGTGGATGGCACCTATCTATGGTGCCGGTCGCCGTGGCCGCGCGAACGCCGAGGGTCTAGCCCTGGGGTCGCTTACCGGCTCGGGCTGATTGGCCGGCGCGCTCCCCCAGGCTCACGCCTGCGGTCGCTTACCGGCCGCGACCTCGTTGGGATAGTCGTCGTAGAACGGCACATAACCCTCGTCGCGGCCGGCCAACACGTACAGCGGGTCCTCGATGCCGGGACCGTAAGCCTGCTCGCGCAGATCCACCTTGCGGCTCTTGAAGGTCGTCGTGTGTTCCATGGAATCGACCACCCGGATGAACAGCGGCAGCGCGTAGCCAGGCAGCTGGTCGTACACGGTGTGGGCAACAGCCTTCCCGTCGAATTCGACGTCGTCGCGCAGCTTGACCGCGGCCATCCCGGCGCGCCCGCCGGTGCGGGGAATCTCCACGCCGAAAACAGCGCACTCCTCGACGGACTTGTCGGCCGCCAACGCCCGTTCCACTTGCGTCGTCGCCACGTTCTCGCCCTTCCAGCGGAAGGTGTCGCCGAGCCGGTCGACAAACGCGGCATGGCCCATGCCCTGCGGGCTCATCACATCGCCGGTGTTGAACCAGCAGTCGCCCTCGCGAAAGGCGTTGCGCACCAACTTCTTTTCGCTCGCGCTTGGGTCGGTGTAGCCGTCAAACGGTTGTAGCCGGTTGACCGGGCTGAGCAACAGACCCGGCTCGCCCGCCGGCACCCGCTGCACCCGGCCATTCTCACCGCGCAGCGGCTCGCCGGTGTCGGGGTCGTACTGCACGTAGGCCAGCGGCATCGGGGCAATGCCGGTCGATCTCGGCACATTGAAGATGTTGATGAACGCGGTGTTGCCCTCGCTGGCGGCGTAGAACTCGCAGACCCGCTCAATGCCAAAGCGAGCAGTGAACTCGTCCCAAATCTCCGGACGCAACCCGTTGCCGGCGATCAGCCGCACCTTGTGAGCGCGATCCGTCGGCTTTTCCGGCTGGTTGAGCAGGTAGCGGCACACCTCGCCGATGTAGATGAACGCCGTCGCCTCGCTGGCAATCACCTCGTCCCAGAACCGCGACGCCGAGAACGACTTACCGAGGGCCAGCGTTGCCCCCGAATTGATCACCGATCCGACCGCGACCGTCAGCGCGTTGTTGTGGTACAGCGGCAGGCAGCTGTACAACGTGTCGGAACCCTTGAGCCGCAAGCCCAGCCCGCCGAACGCGGCCAACGCCGACAGCCACCGACGATGCGTCATCACGCTGGCCTTGGGATGACCCGTGGTGCCCGAGGTGAAGATGTAGAACGCGGTGTCCTTGGCCAATACCGCCGATGCCGAGGCCGGGTTGGTGGTCGGCGCGGTCGACGCCAGGCGCTCCATCTCCTCGATCGTCGTCGGCGCAATGCCGGCCCCGCCGCATTCGTCGACCGCCTCGAGCAGATCGGATTCAACGACAAGCACTTTGGCGTTCAGCAAGCCAAGGCTGTGCGCCAGTACCTCGCCGCGCTGGTGGTAGTTGAGCATGCCGGCGACCGCGCCGCATTTGACCACGGCCAGCATCATCAGCACCGCGTTGGGCGAGTTGCGCAGCATGACCCCGACGACGTCGCCGTGCCCCACGCCGCGTGCCGCCAGCACTGCGGCGTAGCGGTTGGCGGTCGCGTTGGCCTCGCGGTAGGTCAGTTGCTGCTCGCCGAACCGGACGAAGACCCGGTCACCGAAGCGTGCGGCGCGTTCCTGGAACACCTTGCCGATCGACGTCTTGGAGGTCGGCCGGGCCAGTAGCCCGGTGACCACGCCGCGGACCATCACCGGAACATCGGCCAATACCCCGGGAACCCGGGCGGCGATATCGAGCAGCCCGACCGATGAGCGGGTACCGGAGTCGTGTTCAGACACGCGGTCAGCCTAATCCGGTGCGCAGGCCGCCAACGCCGCACCCACCTCGTCGACGACCACCAACCGGTCCAGCGCGGCTTGCGAGACATATCCGGAGTCGAGGAGTCCGTAGAGCCACGCGCGCAACCCGTCGAAGTGTCCGGCCGGGTCGAGCAGCACGACCGGCTTGTGGTGCATACCGAGGTATCCGCCGGTCCAAGCCTCAAACAGCTCCTCCAGGGTGCCGATGCCGCCCGGCAGCGCGATGAACGCGTCGGCGCGGTCCTCCATGATCTGTTTGCGCTCCCGCATGGTGTCGGTCACGATCAGCTCGTCGGCGTCGGTGTCGGCGACTTCGCGGCGCACCAGCATCTTCGGGATGCGGTGGCCAATGCGCCCATCGCCGAGACGTTGCCGCCGCCCCAAACCAGCGTCCAGCCCCGGTCGGCGATCGCCTCGCCCAGTTCGGCGGCCAACGCCAACAACTCAGGATGGGTGGGCCCGGATGCGCAGTACACACACACCGCCCACGAACGTTTGGGGGGCACATTCGAAACGTAGTGGAAGGGCCTTGCCATAAAATCCGGCGGTGCCGACTGCTTGGGTGGCCACACCGCCGGACGCGTTATTGCACCGGGTGGTGGCCGCGTTGGGCGACCCGAGGCGATCCGGCGTCGTGTTGGTCGGAGCCGATGGCGTCGGCAAGACGCTGCTCGCGCGAGCCGCCGTCGAGAGGTTCACCGTGGAGAGGCCGTCGACGGTCGTCCGCTGGGTGGTCGGTACAGCGACAGAGCGGATCGTTCCGTTCGGCGCATTCGGCGACCTGTTGCAGATCAGTGACTCCGGCCGGCCCGCGGAGCTACTGCGCGCGGCTGCCGACGCGCTGACCAGCGACGGCGAACTGTTGTTTGTGGTCGACGACGCGCACAACCTGGATCACCTGTCAGCCACGTTGGTGTACCAGCTGGCGCTGAGTCGCGCGGCGCGCCTGCTGGTTACGGTCCGCGCGGGCACCGAGCTGCCCGATGCGGTCGCGGCGCTGTCGGCCGATGAGTTGCTGGACCCGATCGAGGTCGCGCCACTGGATAAGCCGGCGACCGCAGCGCTGCTGGAATCAGCGCTAGGCACATCGCCTGACCAAGCGACGATCGACCAAGCCTTTAACCTCAGCCAGGGCAATCCGCTGTATCTGCGGCACGTGGTTCAGGGCGGCGATTTAGCGAATCGTCTACCGCTGCCTGCCCTGATCGACGACTACCTCTCGGCGCTGCCAACGCCAGTCCAGAGCGTGCTGAACTACCTGGCGTTGGCAGAACCGTTGCGCCGCAACGACCTCACCGCGCTGGCCGACTCCGATGCCGTCGACGAAGCGGAAACGCTCGGCGCAGTGGCTTCCGATGATCGCGGAATGGTGTTCGCCGCTCATCCGCTCTACACCGAGCGCGTTCGCGCCACGCTCGCACCAGCCGCAGCGCGGAAGCTACGCACATCGCTGGTCGAACAACTGGCGACTCGACCGGCCGACCACATCGGCGACCCGCTGCGACGCTGCGCGCTGACCGTCGACAGCGACGCACCCAACACCGCCGCCGACACTGTGGCCGCAGCCCAAAACGCTTTGCGGCTCGGTGAGCTCAGTCTCGCCGAGGAGCTTGCGCGCGGAGCCCTGGACCAGTCGAGCGGCCTGGCCGCGCGGCTGGCGCTGGCCTACGCGCTGGCGTGGCAGGGCCGTGGACGCGAAGCCGGCGCGGTGCTGGAAGCAGTCGATCCCGATCAGTTGTCGCAGCCCGAGCTGATCGAGTGGGCCCTGCCGCGCGCAGCTAACCAGTTTTGGATGCTGAGCGAACCGGAGCGCGCGACCGCGTTTTTGCAGGCGATGCGGAACCGGATCTCGGCGCCCACGGCGTTGGCCACCCTGGACGCGCTCGCGGCGACCTTTGCGATGAACGCCGGCACGCCGCTGCGGGCATTGCGGATCGCGAGCGAGGTGCTGGCATCGCCGCACGCCGACGCGGTGGCCGTGGGATGGGCGGCGTCGGCAGCGGCGCTGAGCTCGGCACGCACCGGGCAATTCGACGACGTCGAGACGCTGACCGGGCGTGCGATCGCCGCCGACCATCCCGGTTTGCTGAGGTTCACCAGCGGTTTCGGCCGGATCACCGCGCTGGTGATGGCCGGCCGGCTCACTGAGGCGCGCGTGTTGGCGCAGCGCTACACCGACTTCGCCGAGCTTCAGCAGCCCGGCCGCGCGATCGGCGAGACGCTGGTGGGTTACGTCGCGATCGCCCAGGGCGATTTCGACGCCGCGGTCACGCTGCTGAGCCGGGCCGCCGATCCGCTGGCGCGCACCGGCTACTCCTGGGGTCCGCTATCGCTGACCCTGCTGGCGCAGGCGCTTGGCCAGCGAGGTGAACACCTTGAGGCCGCAAAGGTTTTCAGCCGCGCCGAGTCGCGGCACGGCCTGAAGTCGACGTTGTTCGCTCCGGAGTTGGCGTTGGCCAAGGCGTGGTCGAAGGCGGCGCGCGGTGACCGCACGGGCGCGATCGAAGCCGCCCGCGAAGCCGTGCAGGCTGCAGAACGCGGCGGGCAGTCGGCGATCGCGCTGCGCGCGTTGCAGGACGCGGCACGACTCGGCGACACCCGTGCGGTGTTCAAGGCCGAACGCTTGTCGGTCGAGGTGGACTGTGTGCTCGGCAGGCTCACGCTGGCGCATGCCCGGGCACTGGCCAACGGCGATGCCGCCGGACTGGCCGACGTGGCCGCCGACTTGGCCGATCGCGGGCTGCATCCGGCGGCTGCCGACGCGTCGGCCCAGGCCCAGCGCGGTTAGCTGCTCAAATATCCGCGCAGCATCGCGACGGCGGCGGTGATCTGGTCGACCGAGACCCGTTCCTCGCGGGTGTGCGCCAGGTTGGGTTCGCCCGGCCCGTAGTTGACCGCGGCAATGCCTCGGGCGGCGAACCGCGCTACATCGGTCCACCCGTATTTCGCTCGCACTTGGCCGGCGGCCGCCTCGACTAGGGCCTTGGCGGCGGGCTTGGACAGCCCGGGCAGCGCTCCGGCGGCTAGATCGGTCTGCTCGATCCGCACGTCGAGGCGAGCGAAAACCTCGTGGACGTGGCGCAATGCGGCGTCCGCCGACCGGTCAGGCGCGAAGCGGAAGTTCACCGTCACCGACGCCGCGTCGGGAATGACGTTGCCGGCGATCCCACCGTCAATGTGTACGGCCGACAATCCTTCGCGGTAGGTGCAGCCGTCGATCTCCACGCTGCGGGGTCGATACTCCCCCAGCCGGTCAAGCACCGCGCCGAGCTTGTGAATCGCGTTGTCGCCCAACCATGATCGCGCCGAGTGCGCTCGCGTCCCGGTCGCGTGAATCACCACCCGCAGCGTGCCCTGACAGCCCGCCTCGATGAAGCCGCCGGTCGGCTCACCGAGGATCGCCACGTCGGCCGATAGCCAGTCGGGCAGCTCACGTTCGATGCGCCCCAAACCGTTTGCGGCCGAATCGATTTCCTCGCAGTCGTAGAACACCAACGTCAGATCGTGCGCGGGAGCGGTGACCGTCGCAGCCAGATGAAGAAAGACCGCGTCGCCCGACTTCATATCGGTCGTGCCGCAGCCGTACAGCGAATCACCGTCTCGCCGGCTCGGGAGATTGTCGGCCACCGGGACGGTGTCCAGATGCCCGGCCAGCAACACCCGCGTCGGTCGGCCCAGCGCGGTGCGCGCCAGCACGGCATTGCCGTTGCGGATGATCTCGTACCCCAACGCCTGGGGAGTCTGCGCCCGAAGCGCGGCTTCCACCTCGTCGGCGATGCGCTGTTCCTGCCGCGACTCACTGGGTATGTCGACCAGAGCTGCGGTCAGCTCAATCGGGTCGCCGCGGAGGTCAAGCACGATCCCAGCGTAGTGGGTGGGTAGCGTGGGGCACGTGACTGCAGCTTCAGGCATTGGGTTGGCGACGCTGGCGGGCGACGGGTCGGTCCTCGACACTTGGTTCCCCGCACCGGAACTGATCGAATCGGGCGAAAGCGGCACTGTGCGGCTATCGGAAATCGAGGCACCCGACGAGTTGGCCGCACTGGCCGGACGCGACGACGACCGCGGCACCGAAACCGTCGTGGTGCGCACTGTGATCGGCTCCTTGGACGACAAGGCCGTCGACGCGCACGACGCCTATCTGCGGCTGCATTTGCTCTCGCATCGACTGGTCGCCCCGCATGGGCTCAACGCCGACGGCTTCTTCGGCGTCTTGACCAACGTGGTGTGGACCAGCCACGGCCCCTGCGCGGTCGAGGGTTTCGAGACGGTACGGGCGCGGTTGCGCCGCCGCGGCCCGGTCGCGGTGTACGGCGTGGACAAGTTTCCCCGCATGGTCGATTACGTCTTGCCGACCGGGGTGCGCATCGCCGACGCCGACCGAGTTCGGCTGGGCGCGCACCTCGCGTCGGGCACCACGGTGATGCACGAGGGATTCGTCAATTACAACGCCGGCACATTGGGTGCCTCGATGGTGGAGGGCCGCATCTCGGCGGGCGTGGTGATCGGTGACGGCTCCGATGTCGGCGGCGGTGCGTCGATCATGGGAACGCTGTCCGGCGGTGGCACCCAAGTGATCTCGATCGGCAAGCACTGTCTGCTCGGCGCCAACGCGGGACTGGGCATCTCACTGGGTGACGACTGCGTCATCGAAGCCGGCCTGTATGTCACCGCCGGCACCAAAGTCGTTACGCCCGACGGTAATTCGGTCAAGGCCCGTGAGCTCTCTGGCGGCAGCAACATGTTGTTCCGCCGCAACTCGGTGACCGGCGCGGTCGAGGTGGTATCCCGCGACGGCCGAGGCATCGCACTCAACGAAGACCTGCACGCCAACTGATCACACCAGCAGTTGTTTGGGCATGACGGTTAGCTTGACGCCATAGCGCGGTGCCATGCCGTACCCCCCGCGGCCGGCGGAGGCCATCGCTGGCATACCCGTCGCCACGTTGGTCATCCCGGCCATCCGGATGCCCGTCTGCGGGCATCTCT
>DAIODV010000014.1:0-1641 GCA_036746615.1 Mycobacterium sp. | reverse complement strand
GGGCTCGGTGGGATTGGCTGCCGACCACGCCGCCGGCACCGATAACTTGCCGACCGAGGATGCTTGGCTCAACCCCGCCGATACCGGCGCACCACCCACACTCGCAGCGCTCGCCGCGGTGCCAGGTTGCCAACCCGCGACACCCATACCGCCGAATGCGAGCGGAAGATCATGACTCAGAAGGCCCGCGTCGTAGGTGTGCCCATACAAAATCGCAGTGGTGATCCCATTGAAGGCGTTCCAGGCCGCCATATCGGAAATCCCGTTCGGAATGCTGTTCACCAGAGGGTTATTGAAGAAGTCGTCCAAGGACTGAGCGGGTACCGCCGCGCCCGACAGCGGAGTTGAAAGCGACTGCATGGTGCCGGGCAAGTTGGACACCAATCCCTGGAGTCCGGCCGACGTGCCGGTTGCTTGGGTGACGGCAGCGCCCTGCGCGCCGAGTCCGCCGGGGTTGGTGGTCGGCGCCGGATCGGTCAGCGGCTGCAAGGTCGCGGCGCTGGCCGACGACCCGGCGTAGCCGTACATGGCGGCGGCGTCCTGCGCCCACATCTCGACGTAATGGGCCTCGGTGGCTGCGATGGCCGGTGTGTTCTGCCCCAGGATGTTGGTGGCGACCAGAGCAGCGAGCTGTGCTCTGTTTGCCACCACAACCGGCGGCGGCACCGTCATCGCAAACGCGGCCTCGTACGCGGCCGCGGATGCCATGGCCTGGTTGGCTGCGTGTTGAGCGGCTGCAGCGGTGGTGTGCATCCACCCGACATAGGGCGCGGCCGCGGTGGCCATCGCCGCCGCGGACGGACCACGCCACTCGTCGTCGGTGAGCGTCGAGATCACCGACTGCGCGCCAGACGCGGTGGTATTCAATTCGGCCGCAACGTTGTTCCACGCTGTTGCGGCGGCCATCATGGGCGCGGCGCCGGGGCCGGTGTACATGCGTGTGGAGTTGATCTCTGGGGGCAATGCCCCGAAATCGAAGGTCATTTCTGTTGGTCCTTTTCTCTAAACGGCGGTCGGCTTGGGCATCACGGTGGGCTTGACGCCGTAGCGCGGCGCGCCGAAGCCGTAACCTGCGCGCCCGGTGGAGGCGACCGACGGCACGCCGGCGGGCAGCGTCGTCACCGGTGGGGTCTGCGGCGCAGGGCTTGTCCATCCCGCACCTGTCAATATCGCGGGGGCGGGGTTGGTTGCCGCAGAGCTTCCCGCGGCCCAACTGGGTGGCACCGACATCCCGCCCAGCGAGGTCGCCTGGCCCGCGCCCGCGAAAACTGGCGCCCCGCCGATACCTGTGGGGACCGCCGAACCCGTCGCAGCCGCCGGGGGCAGACCCGCACCTGCGCCGTCCGTCAGGCCGTTGGCGGCAAATGAGGTCGGGTCCCAGTTCACGGCGTGGGGCAGGAATTGGCCCTGGCCGAGTGCAATGAATTGCGATCCGGCCGCGCCGAAGTTCTGGGCCCAGTTGAACGGGGTGGCGATAGTGGCGCCCGTTGAGGACGACACTTGCGCGGGCAGGCTGGACAACGGCGTTGAACCAGTCGCGGTGCTATTGGCCAATTCGGTTTCTCCATAGGAACCGGCGCTGGTGCCCAGCGTGTTGACCAGCATCTGATGAATCGCTGCGGCTTGGGCGCTGACGCGCTG
>DAIODV010000013.1:19121-22950 GCA_036746615.1 Mycobacterium sp. | reverse complement strand
CGTCGACCTGCTCGGGCGGGCCGGCGATCACCGTCTGCTGCGGCGCGGCATATACCGCCGCCGTGATGTCCGAGTAGTCGGCGATCAGCTTCTCGACCGCGTCGGCCTCCAGCTCAAGCAGCGCCATCGCGCCTTGCCCCGACAGCCGCGACATCAACTTCGACCGGGTCGCAATGACTTTCAGCCCGTCAGCGGGGCTGAGTGCCCCGGCTACGACCGCCGCGGTCACCTCCCCCATCGAATGGCCGATCACTGCATCCGGTTCCACGCCATAGGAGCGCCACAACGCCGTCAACGCCAACTGCATGCCCACCAGCACCGGCTGAATGCGGTCGATGCCCACCACCGGCTCACCGGCAGTCAGCACATCGCGCAGCGAAAATCCGACCTGGGCAACGAAATCCGGCTCCAGCTCGGCCACCGCGGCAGCGAATGCCGGCTCATCGGCAAGCAGCTGTCGGCCCATGCCCGCCCACTGCGAACCCTGACCCGAATACAGAAACACCGTGCCTGAGCCACGCGGCGCCTCACGAGGGCCGACCACTCCCGGCGTCGGCTGCCCGGCGGACAAAGCCCGCAGCCCTGCCACTGCCTCGGCACGGTCACGCGCCGACACCGTGGCGAACTTGCTGTGCCGGCTGCGGTAGAGATTGACGGTGTGGGCGATATCGGCCAACGGCACGCTGGCACCCTCGCCGGCCATCCAATCGGCAAGTGCCGCAGCCCACGACGCGATCCGCTGTTCGGTCTTTCCGGAAATCGTCAGCGTCGTCACCGGTGCGATGTCAGCGTCTGACACCGGCGCGGGATCCGGCCCCTGTTCGATCACGACGTGTGCGTTGGTTCCGCCGATGCCGAACGACGACACCGCGGCCCGCCGCGGGCCTTCCTCCGCGGGCCACGGACTGAGTTCGGTGGGAACGAACAGCCGGGTTGGCGACGGGTCGATCGCCGGATTCCATTGCGAGAAGTTGAGGTTGGGCGGTATCTGGGCCCGCTGCACGGACAACGCGGCTTTGATGAAGCCGGCGATGCCTGCCGCGGCCTCGAGGTGACCGAAGTTGCTTTTCACGGCGCCCAGAGCGCAGCGGCTCTCCCCCCGCCCGTACTGATCAGCCAATGCCTCGAACTCGATCGGGTCACCCAGCCCGGTGCCGGTGCCGTGCGCCTCAATGAAGTTCACCGAGCCTGCGGTCACGTCGGCGCTGCGCAGCGCGCGCGAGATGACGTCCTGTTGCGCGATGGTGTTGGGCGCGGTCAGGCCGTTCGACCGGCCGTCCTGGTTGACCGCGGAACCCCGGACCACGGCCAGTACCCGGTCCCCGTCGCGCACAGCGTCGGTGAGCCGCTTGAGGACCACGACTCCGCAACCTTCGCCGCGAACGAACCCGTCGGCCCTGGAGTCGAATGAGTAGCACCGGCCATTCGGGGACAGCATTCCCCACTTGGCCATGGCGATCTGAGTTTCCGGGCGCAGGATGAGGCTGACTCCGCCGGCCAGAGCCAGGTCGCTCTCCCGCAACCGCAGACTCTGGCAGGCCAGATGGATCGTGACCAGCGATGACGAACAGGCGGAATCGATAGCCACCGCCGGACCGCGCAACCCCAGTAGGTACGCGATACGTCCGACGGCGACCGCGTGGGCGTTGCCCGTCGCGGAGTAGGCGTCGATGGAGTCTGGGTTGGCCGCCGAAATCGTTTGATACTCGCCGTAATACACACCCATCATCACGGCGGCGCGCACACCGGACAGCTCATCAGTCGCGATCCCGGCATGTTCGAGCGCTTCGTAAGCCACCTCGAGCATCAGCCTTTGCTGGGGGTCCATCGCTTCGGCTTCACGCGGGGAGATACCGAAGTAGTCCGCGTCGAAGCCGGAAACGTCGGACAGGAAGCCGCCCCACTTCGACGACATTCGGCCGGGTGCGAATTGATCCGGGTCGTAGTACTCGTCGGCGTTCCAGCGATCCGGCGGGATCTCACTGATCCCGTCGCCGCCGTTAGCCAGGAAGTTCCAATAGCCCTCCGGCCCTGCGGCACCACCGGGAAAACGGCAGCCGATCCCGACGACCGCCACGGGTTCGGCGGCGGCGATCCGCGAAGCCTTATCGAACTGCTGTGTCAGCGCGTCCCGCTTGTCGGCGGGCATCGCCGAAACTCTGTCGAAAATCGTTCCCATTAGTAGATACCGCTCTCACTGCCCGCCGAAGCCGACTCAACGTGGTCGAACAACTCATCCAACACCCCGCCCGACGAGTCCAGCTCAAGGTCGGCGGTCTCGTCCTGCGGCACTTCTTGCGGTGCCAGCAGGCCCACCACATACGTCGCCAGTGACGAGATGGTCGGGTGATTGAACAGCATATTCGCGGACAGGTCGATGCCGACCAGTTTCTGGGTCTCTCGCAGGACCGTCATCGCCATCATCGAATCCAATCCCAGCTCAGGGAATGGCTGATCGACGTTGATCGCTGATGCCGACATTCGCAGCTCGCGGGCCAAAAGGGTCCGCAGCCTGGCTTCCAATTCGCTGAGCCGGTCTTCGGCTGACAGCTGCGACCAGTCCGGTGCGGATACTTCGGAGCTATCCCGGTCCGCGACCGCCGGCCGGTGCTCGACGCTCGCAACGTCGAACTCCGCCACGATCTGCTGGAAGTAGTTCAGTTCCCGGAACTCAGGAGTCGTGGCAAAGGCGCGATCGAGCCGCAGTCGCCCGACACCGACCCGAGCCAGCCCGCCGCCCACCAGGCACTCCAGCGCCTCGATGCCTTCGTCGGGAGTGATCGGGTCGAGGACGCTGTACGTCAGTGCGTGACTCATCCCGACGTCCGACCACTGGCCCCAGTTGACCGCGGTCGCGGGCAAGCCCGACGCACGTCGCCACGTCATCAATGCATCGAGCCAGGCGTTAGCTGTCGCGTACGCCAACTGACCCGGCAGACCCAGCAGCGTGGCCATGGAGGAAAAGCCGACCCACCAGTCAAGCTCACGGGTGGCCGTCGCCGCGTGCAGCCGCAATGCTCCGCCCACCTTCGGCGCCCACACCCGTTGCATGCCTTCGGAAGTAAGCGCGCTGACCAGACCATCACCGGTCACGCCGGCGGCATGCACGATTCCGAGCAGCGGGCGTCCGGTCTCTTCGGCGGCCGCCACCAGCCGCTCTGCCACTCCTGGCAAAGCGATATCGCCTGATACAAAGACGATTTCGGTGTCGCCGGACAGCTCGGCCAGTGCCCTGTGCTGAACATCGGAGGGTTCGCTTCGGCCGTTGAGCACAATCCGACCTGCGCCGCGCTCGACAAGCCAACGTGTGACAACGGTGCCCAGCCCGCCCAGACCGCCGGTGACGATGTAGGAACCGTCGGCGCGGATAACGGCCTCGCGGTGGCCGGCCTCGAGTGTCGCTCGTCCGAGGCGCTCAACGTATCGGCCGCCTTCGCGCAACGCGATCACGTCATCGCCTGCGGGTGAACCGAGTTCGGTGATCAGCGCGTCGATCGGGGACTCCGGCCCCAGGTCGACAAGGGTGGCGCCCAGGTCTGGCTCGCCGGCCAGGACACGTGCCGCTTCGCCGGGGAACCGCCAGTTGCGGATGAGTCCCTTGAGAGCACCGATTGCGGGATCACCCGGCTCATCGTCGTGAACCGAAAGGCCGCCGCGGGTTACCAGCCACAGCCGGGGCGGATTGGCTTTCGCAGCATCGAATACGGCGTGTGCCGCAGTTGAAATCGCCCCGATCAGTTCCTGGGCGCGCCGCAGCGCACCGTCGACGACGCGCGCATCGAAGCCGACGAGACGGTGCTCACGTCCGGCCCCCAGGGCATCCGGGTCC
>DAIODV010000013.1:0-19111 GCA_036746615.1 Mycobacterium sp. | reverse complement strand
GCGCACCGTCGAAGTCGGCGCCGTCGAAAGACGGCGTAGGAAGGAACACGACCACGCCTGCTGGCGGAAGGTTTTCATCAGCAACGGTTTTCGCGATAGCCTCCACCGCTGCCGATTCGTCCGACAATGCTCCGGTAACCACTTGCCGGGCCGGTGAGCTCAACTGGGCGGCCACGTCGGCAGCGAGAGCCTTGGAATCGGAGTCGGCCAAGAGCAGCCAGCTGCCGTCCGCCACGTCGCTAGCCGAGCCGGATTGCGGCGGCGAACTTTGCACCCAGAAGGCGTCGAATATCTTCTGCTCCAACGGCAGCCGCACTGCCTCGACCGGTCGCAGTTCGATGTCGGAGAGCTCCGCGGTCACAGCGCCCGCGTCGTCGGTGAGAACGATCCGGCCGCGGTAATCGCCGGGTGATTGCTCTACCAGATCGGCGTGGCACCGAGCGCGGCGCCGATTCGGTCCGAACACCCGGATCGTCGCAACCGATACCGGCAAATACGACGTCGTGCCGTCCGACAAGTCGGCCGGGATCGCCGCAGCCAGTTGCCGCACCGCCGCGTCGAGCAACACCGGGTGGATGCAGTAGTCCGGATGGTCAGCAACCTCGTCCGGCACTTCGATGAGATTGCCCGACTCGGCGTCGCGCTGCTCGGCAGGTGCGTCCTGGTGAGCCACTTCGATGTCGCCAACCGCATACCGAAGCCACTGGCCGTCGGAGGAACTGGCGTGGATCTCAACGCGATTCCCGGCGGGACTGGAAGCAAACTGGGTCGTTACCCGCGTGTGGCCATCCAGGGCGAGCGCCTCCTCGATCTCGAGCCGGGCGACCCGTACCTGGTCGACGGGCAGGCCAAGAGCCTGGCGGCCCGCTGCCAACGCCATCTCGGCAAAGCCTGCTGCCGGCATGACCGCCTGGCCATGCACCTTGTGCTCGGCCAGCCACGGCAGTGTCCCGGTACCGATGTCGGCCTGCCACACATGCTCACGGCCAGAAGGCATTTCGACGTGCACACCAAGTAGCGGGTGCACATCTGGCAGTCGCGGCCCGGCGGACTTCTTCTCGACCCAGTAGCTTTCATGCAGCCACGGTGACGGCGGGATGTCGGCGCGCCGTACCCCGCCGGTCTCCGGGGTAACCCCGAGAGTGGCGAGTTGAGTGTGGACGGAAAGAGTTTCGTCGTCGCCGCGCTTCATCGCCGAGGTGACAACAAAACGGTCACTCGCCGGCGCGGCCGAAAGCGTTTCGCCGATGGCGTGAGTGAGCAGCGGGTGTGGGCTGACTTCGACGAACGTGGCATGGTTCTCGGAAGCGGCCGCCACGGCCTGGCTGAACCGCACCGGGTTGCGCAGATTGACCACCCAATAGTCGGCATCAAATGCCGGCGCCGCGCCGTTGGTTTGACCGACCGTGCTGATCAACGGAATCCTCGGCGCCATCGGCGCCAAACCGGCCAGCGCAGTGCGCAATTCGGGCAGGATCGGGTCAACCGTGGGATGATGCGAGGCCACATCGACCTCGACGCGCCGCGCCAACAGCCCTTGCGCGTCGACCACCGCGACCACCGCGTCGACCTGCTCGGGGGGGCCCGCGATCACCGTCTGCTGCGGCGCGGCATACACCGCCACCGTGACATCCGGATAGTCCGCCACGATCTTCTCGGCTTCTTCGGCCCCCACCTCCAGCAACGCCATCGCGCCCTGACCGGACAACCGCGACATCAACTTCGACCGGGTCGCAATGACTTTCAGCCCGTCGGCAGGGCTCAGCACCCCGGCCACGACCGCCGCGGTCACCTCCCCCATCGAATGCCCGATCACCGCGTCCGGTTCCACGCCATACGAACGCCACAAGGCAGTCAAGGCCAACTGCATACCCACCAACACCGGCTGGATACGCTCGATGCCCACCACCGGTTCGCCCGCGACCAGCACGTCGCGCAGCGAAAAGCCGGTCTGCTCAACGAAAGCCGGCTCCAGCTCGTCTACCGCCGCGGCAAATGCCGGCTCCTCGGTCAGCAACCGCTGGCCCATGCCTGCCCACTGCGAACCCTGACCCGAATACACGAATACGGTGCCCGGCCCCTGGGGTCGGGTGGCGTGTTCCACAACACCGGGCGCCGGTTCGCCGGCGGCCAAGGCCCGCAGGCCGGCCACCGCCTGATCGCGATCACGCGCGCACACCGCGGCGAAGCTCTTGTAGCGGGCGCGGTGGAGGTTGACGGTCTGGGCGACATCGGCCAACGAGACGCCCACGCCCTCTCCGGCCATCCAGTCGGCCAGCATCGCAGCCGACGGGGCGATCCGGGCCGGGGTCTTGCCCGAGATCACCAACGTGTTGATTACTGGCTCCGGTTGCGCCGCAACAGATTCCGTGGCGGGCGCTTGTTCGACGACGACATGCGCGTTGGTACCGCTAACGCCGAACGACGACACGCCCGCACGCCTGGGTCGCGCCACCGCAGGCCACTCCATCCCCTGCGCGGCAATAGTGAATCGCGACGCGCCCGCGCTGGCATTTGGCGTCAGTTGCTTGAAGTGCAGGTGCGGCGGAATGTAGCCGTGCTGCACGCTCAACACAGCCTTGATGAACCCGGCGATCCCGGCCGAGTTCTCCAAGTGGCCCATGTTCGTCTTCACTGAGCCCAATACGAGAGGCGCCGCGCGATCGCCCTCAGGAAAGACTTGGTTCAGCGCCTCGAGTTCGATCGGATCACCCAACGCGGTGCCGGTGCCGTGCGCCTCGATGTAGTCAATCTCCGACGACTCCAGCCGTGCATCCGCCAACGCCGCGCGCAGCACCGCCTGCTGCGCGGGCCCACTGGGCACCGTCTGCCCACTGCTCGGGCCGTCCTGGTTGACCGCGGAACCACGCACCACAGCCCACACCGAATCCCCGTCGCGCAGAGCATCAGACAGCCGCTTGAGCACCACCACACCGCAGCCTTCGCTGCGCACATAGCCGTTGGCGGCTGCGTCGAAGGTCTTGCATTCGCCGTCGGGGGCCAGCATTCCCCACCGCGAGCAGGCGATGCTGTTTTCCGGGCTCATGATCAGGTTGGTTCCGGCGGCCAATGCTTGGTCGCTTTCCCGGCGGCGCAGGCTTTGGCATGCCAGATGAATAGCGACCAGCGACGACGAGCATGCGGTATCGAGCACCACCGCCGGGCCGTGCACACCCAGGAAATAGGACAACCGCCCCGCAGCGAAGTTCGACGCATTGCCGAACGGCAGATAGGGATCGAATTCCTCCGGTCGCACTCCACCGGCGATGGACAGCCAGTAGTAGTCGCTGGTGGTAAGACCGACGTAGATTCCGGTCTGCGTGTTGCGAATGGCCTCCGGCGTGACGCCCGCGTTTTCCAGTGCCTCCCAAGCAACTTCGAGCAGCAGCCGCTGCTGGGGATCCATCGCGACGGCCTCACGCGGAGAGATTCCGAAGAACTCGGCGTCGAATTGATCGGGCTGCCAGGACGTCAGGAAGCCGCCTTCGCGATTGCAGATCGTGCCGGGCCGGGTGTGGTCCTCGGAGTAGTAGGCGTCCGCGTCCCAGCGGTCGGCAGGCACGCGTACCACGCCGCTGCGTCCGTCCTTGAGGAACTGCCAATACTGCGCCGGAGTGTCCACCCCGCCCGGCAGCCGGCACGCCATGCCCACCACGGCAATTGGCTCTGTATCAGCCTTTTCGGCGATCGCCAGACGTGCCGTCAAATCATCGATCTTGCGCAGCGCCTCGGTGATGATCGCCCGACGATCCGGCGATGCAGCAGTCATTGCGCTCAACCCAGCCTTTCGGAAAGTTCTTTGAGCAGGTCGTCATCACTGAGGTCCTGATACGCGTCGGCGCTTTCCTCAGTGGCGACCTCCGCCAGTTCGGCAAGGATAGTGGCCAAGTAGTCGGCAAGCGCCTCCACAGTCGGATAGTCGAATACCACCGAAGCGGGTAACGACTCGCCCAGGCTGTCGGACAACGCGCGCTGCAGCGTGACGCTCATCAGTGAGTCCATCCCGGACTGGAAGAAACCCGTTGCCGGATCCAGTAATTGCGGTGACGCCAACCCCATCGCCGCCACGACCTGCGCGGTGACGTGATCGACCAGGAGGCCTCGTCGGCGCGTCGGTTCCGCGTCGCGCAGAGCTTGCCGGAATTCGGTGACCAGCGTCGAGGCAACGGTCTCTTCGGTTTCGGTAGGCAGCAGCTCGTCCACGATGCGCAGCGCCGCACGGGTGCTGCGGTAGGCGGTGGCGAGCCGGTCCCAGTCGGCCGCGACGATCGTCGAGCGCACCGGGGTGCCGGTACCAGTGACCCAGGGCAGCGCCGCTATGGCGACCTCGTCGGGCAGAGGCTGCAGACCGGAATCGAGAGTCACCTGCCGCTCAGCGTCAGATTGGCTGTCCGACAAGGACTTCCAGAGCCCCCAGTTAATCGCGGTAGCCGGAAGTCCGGCCGCTCGGCGTGCGAACGCGAACGTGTCCAGGAAGGTCGTGGTGGCCGCGTAGTGGGCCAGCCAGCGCGAGCCGGTCAGCCCGGAGATCGACGAGAACAGCACAAACTGGCGCACGGGGTGACTCGCCGCCGGCTTGCGGAGAGAAAGCCGGTGCAGCAGCGCCACCACATCCAGCTTCGGCCGGAACATCGCGGTGACGTCGTCATCGGTCATGTCGCGCAACGTGATCGGCCCGCCCGCGAACGCCGCCACGTAGATGCCTCCCAGGGGTGGGAGGTCTGCGCCGAAGCGGTCGAACAGTGCGCTCATCGCGGTGGCATCGGCAGCATCGGCGGCGACCGTCACCAACGTGGTTCCGGTCAGGCCGGCAGCCATCTCGTCCAAGCGCGAGCCCGGATTGCGGGAAACCGCGACGACGGTTCCCGCCCCAGCAGCCGCGAGCTGGCCGATCAGGTGCGGACCGATGTTGCCTGTTGCCCCGATAACCAGATAGCTGCTGTCTGTACCGCGCGCGGCTGGAGGCGGCGCGGGCAGGTGACGGCTTTGGAGCCGTGGGACGCGACGGGTACCAGCCCGGTATACGACCTGATCCTCGCTATCGCCGCCATGAGCTTCGTCGACCACATACCGGGCCGCCAAGCCGGCAGGCACCGATTCGTCGACATCGATGATGCCGCCCCAGATTTCGGGATGCTCCAATGCCAGCGTGCGACCCAATCCCCACAACACCGCGTGGGCGGGGTTGGCCCGATCACCCTCATCGACCGGCTGCGCATTGCGAGTCAGCAGGAACAGCTGCGGCCCCATCCCCATTTCGGTCACCGCTGCGGTCAGCTTCCGCGCGGCGTTGAACAAGGCATATCCCGATTCGGCGTCGAAATGGTCGGACACCGCCTGCGGTGCATAGAGCACGTGCGTCGCCCCGGCGAGGGCCTCGATGATCGACTCGACCTGGCTGTCTTCGGCTAGCAGCGACGTCGGCAGCGCTGTCACGTCAGATCCGTCGCCGAGCGCATGGCCAAGTTCTGCACCCAGCTCGGAATCGGCGATCACCAGCCACGAACTGTCGGCATCTGCCCGCTCGGCCGACAACTCCCGGGCCGGCCAGGCTAGCTGGCTGTACCACTCCGCTGGTATCGGTCCATCGACGACTTGCCCATTCGAAACGCCAACATGCGCAACATGTTTGACCGGAGCCGACGGCCTGACCGTGGCCCAGTGCTTGCTGTGGTGCCAGGGCGTGCTTGGCAGTACGGGAGCCGGTTCGGCCGGGTGTGGCGTCTCGGGCGGCTGGCTGGTGTGCACGGCGTTGACGTTGGTGTGGAACGTGACCGTGTCATCACCGTCACGCCATAACGTGCCGACGGCGTGGTGATGAGTCACCGACTCCAGCGTGTCACTGACGGCGTGGGTCAAAATCGGATGCGCGCTGACCTCGATGAAGGTGCCGTGGTCTTCGGCAGCCGCGGTGATGGCCTGACTCAGCAGCGCCGGCTGGCGCACATTGGCCACCCAGTATTCGGCATCCAGCACCGGCGACGTGGTGCCTTCCACCACGGTGGAGATAAATGGAATCGTGGGCATCGAGGGCACGAGATCCGTCAGAGCCGAGCGCAGTTCGGGCAGAATCGGATCCATCAAAGCGGTATGCGAGGCCACCTCCATGTTGACCCGCCGAGCGAACTTGTTCTGCGCGCTCACCGCGGCGATCACCGCGTCGACCGGCGCCACCGGCCCAGCGATCACGGTCTGTTGGGGCGAAACGTAGCCCGCCACACTGACGCCCGCGTAATCGGCGATCAGTTCCTCGGTGGCCTTGGCGTCCAGTTTCAGCAGTCCTACCGCGCCTTGCCCGGCAAGCTGCGACATCAGCCGCGAGCGGATGGCGATTACCCGCAGTCCGTCGGCCACAGTCAGCGCTCCGGACACCACCGCCGCGGTGACCTCGCCCATCGAATGACCGATCACCGCATCCGGATGCACACCATAGGAGCGCCACAACTCGGTCAGCGCCAGTTGCAGCCCCAACAGCACCGGCTGCACCTGCGCGTCACCGCTCACCGGCTCGCCGCCGGCAATCACCTGTTGCAGCGAAAACCCAACGTGCTCAACGAAATCGTGCTCCAGATCTGCGATGGCCTCGGCGAACACCGGCTCGTCGGCAAGCAGTTGACGGCCCATGCCCGCCCAGTGCGAGCCCTGGCCGGAGTACACGAACACCGTGCCGTGAGTGCACGGGCCGTCGTGCGGGCCCACGATCCCTTCCGCTCCTTCGGCCACCCGGCCTTCGGCCAGCGCTTGCAACCGGGTCACCGCCTCGGCACGAGTACGGGCGCAGACCGTAGCGAACTGAGCGTGTCGTTCCCGGTGGTGGTTTAGCGCATGTGCCACATCGGCGAGTCGCACAGCCGAACCGGCATCGGCCATCCACTCGGCCAGGGTCCCGGCCATCGCGGCTATCCGTTCCGGAGTCTTGCCCGAAACCACCAATGTGGTCACAGCCGGATCCTGCTCACGCAGAACGGGTACCGAAGCGGGCGCCTGCTCGATTATCGCGTGCGCATTGGTGCCGCCGAACCCGAATGCGGATACCCCAGCGCGTCGCGGGTGCGGGGTGTGCGGCCAGTCTTGTTTTTCGGCAACAACTTTCAGCCGCATCTGGTCGAACGGAATATGGGGATTGGGTGTGTTGAAACCCAGATTCGCCGGGATGCTTCCCTTCTGCACCGCTAATACAGCTTTGATGAAGCCGGCTATCCCGGCGGCTGCCTCGAGATGACCGAGGTTCGACTTGACCGCACCTATCAACAGCGGCGATTGCTCGGGACGGCCCTTGCCCAGGACGGTACCGAGTGCGCGCGCCTCGATGGGGTCACCCAACAGCGTTCCGGTGCCATGGGTTTCGACATAGTCCACTTCATGTGGCGGCACCCCCGCATTGGCGTACGCGGTGCGCAGCATCGCCATCTGGGCGGCCGGGTTCGGAGCGAAGAGGCCGTTGGACCGGCCGTCCTGGTTGACGGCTGACCCCCGCACCACCGCCAGAATCCTGTCCCCGTCGTGCAGCGCGTCGGACAGGCGCTTGAGTATGGCCACCCCGCAGCCTTCGCCGCGGACGAAGCCGTCGGCCTCCGCGTCGAAAGTGTGGCAAGCACCGCTCGGCGACATGACGCCGGTCTGGTCGAAACCACGAAAGATCTGTGGCGACAGCAGAAGATTCACGCCCGCGGCAATGGCCACGTCGGATTCCTGCAGCCGCAAACTCTGACACGCCATGTGCACGGCGACGATCGATGATGAGCACGCGGTATCCACCGTGACCGAGGGCCCACGCAGGTCCAGGAAATACGACAGCCGGTTGGCGATGATGCTCAGCGCACCACCGGGGTTACTCCATGCGTCCACACTGGTGAGGTCGAGACCTGCCACATAGCCGTAGTCCGTGTAGCACGCACCGGCGAAGACTCCAGTCTGCGAGCGGCGCAGCGAGCTCGGTGGAATGCCAGCGTGTTCCAGTGCCTCCCAAGCGACTTCGAGCAGCATGCGCTGCTGGGGGTCCATCTTGACGGCCTCGCGGGTCGAGATGTCGAAGAATTCCGCATCAAAGGCGTCGATGTCATCCAGGAATGTGCCCCACCGCGTGGTCCTGGCAAGCGTCTCGGCTATCTCGGCGGAGCCGTCGTCGAACGGCGCCCACCGATCGACCGGCATCTGCGACACCGCGGAGCGGCCCTCGCTCAGGAATTGCCAGAAGTCTTCCGGACCGTGGACCCCGCCCGGGAATCGGCAGCCCAGGCCGATCACCGCGATCGGCTCGTCCATGCTGCCTCGATGATCGGACTGCAGGACCGGCTCGGCGCTGGTCTCAGATCCGCTGAGAAACCGCGCCAAATCGGCGATCGACGGGTGCTCCCAGAATTCCACCGGAGAGACTTTGCGACCGAGCAGCTCGGAGAGCTCACCGGAGAGCACGACTGCGTCACGCGAGCCCAGGCCAAGATCGCTCATCGACGCGTCGAAGTCGATCTCGTAGGGGCTGCAGCCGACGTTGGTTACGAGATAGTCGGCCAGCCAATGCCGAAGAGCATCTTCGTCGTACGGCGAGGTCATGAGACGACCTCCTGGTAGCCCTCCATCAGATACCCCTCTCACTACCAGCCGGAGTCGACTCCACGCTGTCGAACAGGTCATCCAAGACACTGCTGTCCGAGTCGCCCAATGAGTCGCTACGGTTGTCTGAATCTGTCTGCGGTAGAAGCTTTTTGGCGAGATGCTCCGCCAGCGCAACGATCGTCGGATAGTTGAAAAGCATTGTCGCCGACAGCTCGATGCCGACGAATTGCTCGGTGTCCCGGCGAACCGACATCGCCATCACCGAATTGAGGCCGAGTTCTGCAAACGGAAGGTCCAGCGGGAGTTCCGCTTCCGGCATTTGCAGTTCACGGGCAAGGATGGTTCGCAGGCCGGCCTCGAGTTCGCGCAGCACCTCCTCGGCGGGCATTTCCGACCAGGCTGGTGAGATCGCCGGGGCGTCGTCCGCCGCAGGCGCATCGGATGACGGTAGCGGTGCCATCACGGCCTGCGCGACGTCGTAGCGCTCCAGGTACTCCCAGGCCGTGAAGGCTTCGTCCGGGGTGACGGGCCGTGAGCCCAACCGTTCGAGTTCCTGCATCGCGATTTGCGCGTCAGAGCCGAACCCGAGGCCCCGCCAGACCACCCAGTCCAAGCTGACCGTATGGCAGCCCTGTCGGTGCCGCGCGTGGGCCAGTCCGTCAAGGTAGGCATTAGCCGCCGCATAGGCGCCCTGGCCTGGCACACCGAACACCGCCCCAGCCGCGGCAGTCATGAACAAGAAGTCGAGACTGCCGGGCGGGAAAACCTCGTGCAATGCTTGCGCCCCAGCGATTTTCGGCGACATGGTGCGCCGAAGACGGCTCTCGGTTACCTCGGTCAGAAGTTGGGCATCGGTGATGCCGGCAGCGTGGATGACGCCGCGGATCGGCGGGGCGCCGTCGGCGTCGCGCTTCGACACAAGCGCCTGCACCGCGTCACGCGAACCCACGTCGAGCGCCACCGCATCGACTGAGACCCCACGCGATTCCAGCGCGCGGATGGCCGCGATCTTGTGCGCCATCTCGGCGTCGTCGACCACGCTGTCCCAGTTGCGACGCGGTGGTAACGGCGTGCGGCCCGCCAATATCAGGCGACGCGCACCGCGATCCGCCAACCACCCCGCTGTCAGTAGACCGAGCGCACCCATGCCGCCGGTGATCAGGTATGCCGCATCGGGACGGCACCGCAGCGTGTCTCGGACCGGTTCGCCCGATACCGGTGCCAGCACCTGCGTGAGGAATTCGCCGTCGCGCAGCGCCAGGATGGACTTGGCTGGTGTGCGCAAAATCGTGGAGAGCGACGATACCCAGTCAGCGACGTCGGCGCCCTCCAGCACGTCGACCAGCCCGCCCCACAACTGTGGCTGCTCGGCCCGGATGACGCCCGCGGTCCCCCACAGACAGCTTTGCCGCACCGCCTCATCGGAAGAACCCTCGCGAACACCACGAGTAATGATCCACAACGTCACCGGGCTGTCGTCGTCCCGCTCAGCTAGCTTTCCGACTAGATCGGCCATTTCGGCCGAGAGCCGAACCGCACAGTCCAGATCGCTGTTGTCGGAACCGGATTCGGCTACATAGAGCACATATCGCGCCTCGGCGAGGGCGGCAGACTGGTAACCGGCGTCGGCGAGCCGATCGCGCAGCGCGACGACGACGCTTTCGTCGCCGAGCACCGCGATCGTGGCCGACCCGTCGGATGAGTCAGCATCACCGTCAGCGCCCTGGAAAGGCGCCCAATCGATCGTGTGCACCATCGTCGAGGGGTCGTCGTTGCGCGAGGCCGAATTCGAATCCACCGCCGCATAGCGAAGTCCGCGGACGTCGATGCAGGTACTGCCGTCGGGCGCTGTTACCGCAATGTCGACGATCAGCTCTTCATCGTTGCCGCCCCGCCGTGCCACTTCGATGCGGCCATGCGTATCAACCAGTTCGGCCTCGAACCGGACACTTGCTGCCGCAGCCGGAATCATCAGCCGCGGGTTGGAACTGTCCAGCAGCCGCGCGAGGTGAATAGCGGCGTCGAGCAGCGCAACCGCGGAAGGTTTGGACAACTCAACCTCGGCATGCAATCGGCCGGTACCGGACTGGCAGGTGCCCACGGACCACTCGAACGGCCGCCCTTCACTGCCCCAGGTCCGCCACAGCGACGTAACCGACTCGTCGACAAAATCGGTGTCCGCAGGCTCCGCGACGTGCAGGTATGGACCCGTTTCTCGTTGGTCAGGCAGCTCGCGCGTGATTCGGGCGCTGGCGTGCTTGACCCAACGATGCGCGGAGCCCTCAGCTCCAACACTCGACGAGACGGTGACTGCCCCGCCGTCGGCAACCACTTGGATCAGCCGCGGCTCGTCGACCACGATCGGATACTCGAATCGAACGTCGGAGGTTATCGATGCGTCATATTCAGCGGCCGCCGTCGAAAGAGTCTGCAACAGAACCGATATCGGAACTATCTCCACACCATTGTTGTGATGGGATCCCGGATACGGCTTGTTGGCCGGGGTGAGCCGCGCCTGCCACAGATGCGTCGGCGGTGTGGTAGCCACCGCGATGTGCTCGCCGAGCAGCGTGCCGAGTTTGGGCGCGGATTCGGATGCCTTGACGTAATTTTCGGCACTGATCCAGTGCTGGGTGTGGTGCCAGGGCGCACTGGGAATTACCGGATGCGGCTCGGGCGGATGCGGCACCTGCGGAGGACGAAGAACACATGTGCTGTTGAAGTTGCTGTGGAAGCTGACGGTGTCATCGCCATCGCGCCACAGCGTCCCGATGCTGTGATGGTGAGTCGATTCCAGTGTTTCAGTGACGGCATGTGCCAGCGTGGGATGGGGGCTGACTTCGATGAACGTCGCATAGTTCTCGGCGGCGGTGGCGATGGCTTGGCGCAGCCGCACCGGCTGGCGCACATTGGCGATCCAATACTCGGCGTCCAATGCGGGCGTCGCATCGGTGTCGGCGACGGTGGAGATGAACGGAATCGCCGGTGGCTTTGGTGCCAGATCGGTTAGCGCTGAACGCAACTCAGTCAGGATCGGATCCATGAGCGCGGTATGCGAGGCGACCTCCATATTCACTCGCCTCGCGAATCGCTCCTGCGCCGTTACCGCGGCGATCACCGCATCAACCTGTGCCACCGACCCGGCGACCACGGTCTGCCGCGGCGAAAGGTAACCCGCCAAACTCACCTCGGGATAGTCCGCGATCAGCTTGTCGGCGGCGTCGGCGTCAAGCTCGAGCAGCGCCACCGCGCCTTGGCCCGCCAACCGTGACATCAACCGCGACCGGATCGCGATTACCCGCAGGCCCTCGGCCGGGGTCAGCGCCCCGGCCACCACCGCCGCGGTCACCTCTCCCATCGAATGCCCAATGACCGCATCGGGTTCCACGCCGTAGGAGCGCCACAACGCCGTCAGCGCCAGCTGCAAACCCATCAATACGGGCTGCACCCGCGCGTCCCCGGCCACCGGCTCGCCTTCAGCAAGCACCTGCCGCAGCGAAAATCCGACGTGCTCGACGAATGACGGCTCCAATTCGTCCACCGCGGCAGCGAAAGCCGGCTCGTCCGTTAGCAATTGGCGGCCCATGCCCGCCCACTGCGAGCCCTGACCCGAGTACACGAAGACTCTGCCCGGCTTGCACAATCCGTCATGGGCGCCCACCACGCCGACCGCTGATTCACCCGTCGCCAACGCCTGCAAACCGGCCACGGCCTGCGCGCGGTCGCGCGCACAGACGGTGGCGAAAACCTTGTGCTGTGTGCGGTGATGGTTAAGTGTGTGGGCGACATCAGCCAGGGAAACGTCGGCGCCGTCCGCGATCATCCATTCGGCCAACATCGCGGCTGTCGATGCAATCCGTGCACGGGTCTTGCCTGAGATCACCAAGGTGGTCAGCACCGGTTCCTGTTGCGCGGTCGCCGGCCCCGCAGCCGGGGCCTGCTCGAGGATCATGTGCGCGTTGGTGCCGCTCACCCCGAAGGACGACACCCCCGCCCGTCGGGCCCGCGCCACGCCCGGCCATTGCATGCCCTGGTCGGCGATCGTGAACCGTGAAGCGCCCTCGACGGCATTCGGAGTCAGTTGCTTGAAGTGCAGGTGGCGGGGAATGTAGCCGTGCTGCACGCTCAACACAGTCTTGATAAACCCGGCGATGCCGGCTGCTGATTCCAGATGACCCACATTGGTCTTGACCGAACCCAGAACCAACGGCGCCGAGCCATTGCGCTCGCCGAAGATGTTGGTCAATGCCCCCAGTTCGATCGGGTCACCCAACGCGGTGCCAGTGCCGTGCGCCTCGATGTAATCGATGTCCGAAGGCTCCAACCGTGCGGCTGCCAAGGCCGCGCGCACCACGGCTTGCTGGGCGGGTCCACTGGGCACCGTCTGCCCGCTGCTGGGACCGTCCTGGTTGACGGCCGAGCCGCGCACCAGCGCCAACACCGAATCGCCGTCGCGTAGTGCATCGGAGAGGCGCTTGAGCACCACCACGCCACAGCCCTCGCTGCGCACGTAGCCGTCCGCATCCGCGTCGAAGGTTTTGCATCGACCGTCAGGAGCCAACATGCCCCACCGCGAAGTCGCGACGCTGTTTTCCGGACTCAGCATCAGGTTGACGCCCGCGGCCAATGCTTGGTCGCTTTCCCGCCGGCGCAGGCTTTGGCACGCCAAATGAACGGAAACCAGCGACGACGAGCATGCGGTGTCAACCACCACGGCGGGGCCGTGCACGCCCAGGAAATAGGACAACCGCCCCGCGGCGAAGTTCGCCGCATTCCCGAACGGTACGTGCGGGTCGACTTCTTCCGGTGGCAACCGCCCGGCCAGGGTCAGCGTGTAGTCATAGGTGGTCATTCCCACGAAGACCGAGGTTTGCGTGCCGCGGATCATCGGCGCGGTGATGCCCGCGTTTTCCAGTGCCTCCCAAGCGACTTCGAGAAGCAGCCGCTGTTGCGGATCCATTGCGGCGGCCTCGCGCGGTGAGATCCCGAAGAACTCGGCATCGAATTCATCAGGCCGCCAGGAAGTGAGGAAGCCGCCCTCCGGGCAGCAGATGGTCCCAGGCACGGAGTGGTCGTCGGAGTAGAACGCGTCAGCGTCCCAACGCTCCGGCGGCACGCGCACGATGCCACTGGCGCCGTCCTGCAACAATCGCCAGTACTCGGCTGTGCTGTTCGCTCCACCCGGGAACCGGCAGCCCATTCCGACCACGGCGATTGGTTCGGTGTCACCCTTTTGAGCAATTTCCAGCTGGGCAGTCAGGTCATCGATCTTGCGCAATGCCTCGGTGATGATCGCGCGACGATCCGGCGGCGCACCAGTCATCGCACTCCCCCTAATCTGCCAGAAAACCCTGTGCGGTAATCAGCCCCGCTCAGAGGTGTCATCCGGTGTTGCCCCAGGGCCCGGTGCGCTCCCATAGCACAGCGGGTACAAAAGATTCGATTGATGGCATTGGCTTTACTCTCGCTGAGTATAAAGCCGTCCGGACGCCACTATTCAGGACTCTCGGCGGCATCGCCGAGAGACGTCATGCGGTGGAATCCAAACGACTGAACTCGTCCTGCCGGTAAACCTCGAGACACGAGGAACGACGGATTTTGCCGCTGGTGGTGATCGGAATCGAGCCGGGCGGCACCAGGACAAGATCAGCAACCCGCAAGCCGTGCGACTTGGAAATCGCAGACGTCACTTGCGCTCTCACGGTTCGAAGCCGCTGCTGCATCTCCTCTTCGGAGTTGCCCCGGTTCTTCATCTCCGCGATCACGACCAGCCGCTCAGTGCGATCATCCGGAATCGAGATCGCCGCGACCCGGCCCCCACTGATCTCCTGAGTCGTCGCCTCGATGTCGTCGGGATAGTGGTTGCGCCCATCCACGATCAGCAGATCCTTGATACGGCCGATGATGAACAGCTCGCCGTCATAGATGACGCCGAGATCTCCGGTACGAAGCCAGGGCCCAAGCGGCGTGCCGGGCGAGGGATCGATCAGCTGCCCGCCGAAAGTCTTCTGCGACTGTTGGGGCTTGCGCCAGTAGCCATTGGCGACGTTGTCACCATGCAGCCAGATCTCGCCGACCATGCCGGCCGGATTCTCCACGCGGGTGTCCGGATCGACGATCCGGATCGTGGACGCGCGCGGCGTACCGACACTGACCAACTCGACGCCGCTGTCGTTGTCGCAGGCCTCTGCGTGGCCGGCCGACAGTTTCTCGTAGTCGAAGTTGGCGACGGTCGGGGGTCTCCCCGGACCTGATGACGCCACGTACACCATCGCCTCGGCCAGACCGTAGGACGGCTTGAGCGCGTGGGCCGGGAAGTTGAACTTCGCGAATCGGTCCATAAACCGCCGGATCGTTGCCGCGTGCACCCGCTCGCTACCGGACAGCACGGTGTGCACGTCCGACAGGTCGAGGCCTTCCATGTCGGCGTCGGTGGTCCGCCGCGCAGCCAGTTCGAACGCGAAGTTCGGCACCGCGCTGAAGGTGCAGGGGTTCTTAGCCAACTGCTGCATCCACCGAGCAGGCCGCTGCAGGAACGCCATCGGGCTCATCAGCACTGAGTGCAGTCCAATGGTCAGCGTGCCAGTGATCCCGAGTAGCAGACCCATGTCGTGGTAGGTGGGCAACCATGACACCAGCGTGAGGTTCGCCGGGGGAACTTTCCCGTCGGCCTCGAAGTAGTCGGCAATGACCTGCTCGAAGTTCGCAAAGATGTTCTTGTGGCTCACCACGACTGCAGCCGGCGACCGAGTCGAGCCGGAGGTGTACTGCAGCACAGCGGTTTTGCACAGCGGCCGGCTGGCGGCGTCGAACGTCGGCTCAGCGTCGAGGTCAAGTGCGTCGATCTCGATCACGGCCGGCGGTGTGCCGGGGAGCGCACGAGCACACGAGACCACATCGTCGACAACAGCCGATGTCGTCACTAGCACCGTCGGCGCGCTGTCTTGCAGGGCCGCCGATGAGCGTTCGTCGTGCGCTCCGAATTGCGGCACCGGCAAGGGCACAGCGATGCAACCGGCCTCCATCGCCGCGTAGAAGCCGACGACGAATTCCAAGCCCTGCGGCGCCAGGACGGCCACGCGATCTCCAGGCGACGAGTACGACGCAATCTCCCCCGCGACCACCCGCACGCGTTGATAAAGCTGAGCCCAGGTCAAGCTTTGGGCGTAACCCTCGGGGTCGACGTCGTAGTCGACGAACGTGTACGCACTCAAATCCGGCTTCAGCCGGGCCTTCTCCCTCAACGCCGCGGGAATCGAAGCTTCGGTTGCCGCCACCGGGACACCACCCCTCTAATCAGTGCCCCGAACACGACCGGTTTAGGGCGCTTGTGATGCAGGAGATTAACAGGGCCGCCGTACTTCTCGGACCAAAAATCCAAGAATGTAATACGCGCGACAAACAGGAGCGGGCCGCTGCCTGCAGGCTAGATCAGACCATAGGTTTGCTAAGCAGTCAAACGCTGCGATTCCCTACCAGGTCGCGTCGCGTTGCGAACGGAGGGGTGGCGGTCGTTCGCGTGGACGAGACGGTCGGAGCCGAGCTGCACCAAAAATCTTGTATCCCCGCCCGAAATTGTTCTTTTCACAAAGGTTGCGCGAGAACTGGCGGCCGCAGCACGAGCGTGCTCTGCGCGCAGCAGCCGATCACCGACTCCGGTCAAGCAGCAGCCGGCGGCGTGTTTGCTAGAGACGCACATGTTGTGGTGGGGCTGTTGCCCATGTTGCAGACGTTGAAACGTAGCGCGGCCGAATATCGCGGCACCTTGATGGCAAAACTCGCGCCGATTCCAACTTGGTGCGTTATCCAATTCTTTGGCTGGTTTGTCCAATTTACCGGTCCCACAAGGCTTCTGCGCTCTATTAGCCACGAATCGAATAGCGCAAGCGAAATGACGGCGCCGTAAGAAATCGTTTGCGGGCGGCCGGTTGACCGAGTCTCAACCCGTCAATTCCGGCAGTGTGCCAGGAACTTGCCCTCGATCTGGCCGACCAACTCGGGGATGTGGTCAGTGAGGTAGAAGTGATGGCCGGGGAAGACCTGCATGGTGAACTCCGACGTGGTGCGCTCCGACCAGTGCGACACCTTCTCGGGGGTAGCAACTTCGTCGTCGTCACCCAGGAAGGCGGAGATCGGGCACGACACCGTCGCCTCGGGCGGGCAGTCGTACTTCGAGATGGCCTTGAGCCCGCGCAGCGTCGGCAGGATCTTCGCGGCGAATTCCTCGTTCTCCAGAAACTCGGGATTGACGCCTGTCATCTGGCTGACTGCATCGAGCAGACCGCTATCGGACTCCGGGATGTGCTCATAGCCGACGCGTCCGGGTGCCGCGCAGGCAGATACGAACAGGGCAGCGATCGGACTCCCCGCGACGTCGAACCGTCGCGCGACCTCGAATGCCAGCAGCCCGCCCATGCTGTGGCCGAAGAACGCCACCTTCTGGTCGGGCTGGTCCGGCGGCGGCAGCATCTGGCAAACCTTGTCGGCAAGATCGGAAATGCTCGTAAAGGACCCCAGATCATGAGTACCAGCACGTCCCGGGTATCGGACCGCAATGCGTTTGATCTCGCTGGAAAATGCTTTAGCAAAAGGAACGTAATATTCGGCCGATCCGCCGGCATGCGGAAAGATGTAAAGCGTCGGCGGTCGCTCGGTCACGCGGCAACGATACAGTCCTGGCTCGCGCCGCCCCGGCAACGCATCGCCGACGATCTCGGCCGCTGCCGACCCCGCGGCGGCGTTGCATTCCTGAGAAATACCAAAACGTTAACGGGTGCTTACCTGCGAACTTCGTTTCCTCGATTGTGTTCCGCCGGAGGCAAAAAAAGCTTACGATTTGTCAGCCACCAAGTGGGTGGCTGTTGCTTTTGGGGAGGCAATCCAGCGCCCGTCCTGAAGTAATGACCTAACTTCAGTGTCGGCGGGGTTTTGGAGGAGGTTGGAAATGTCGTTCGTAACTACGGATCCGGATGTGTTGTCAGGGGCTGCGGCCAATCTGTCCGGTCTCGGTGATGCGATGGTGGCCCGCAATGCGGCTGCCGCGGCGCCGACGACGGGACTGGCTCCGGCGGCGTCCGACCTTGTGTCGGCGATGACGGCGACCCAGTTCGGTCAGCAGGGCCTGGCCTATCAGCAGATCGCTGCCCAGGCCGCAGAAGTGCACGAGCAGTTGGTGGCCGCGTTGCGCTCCGGAGCCAGTGCTTATGGGCTGACCGAAGCGGCCAACGTGGTGGCAAGCCAGGTTTAGCCGATGAGCTTTTCGCTGGTTCCCCCGGAAATTAATTCCGCCCTGATGTTTACCGGGGCGGGGTCCGGCCCGCTGTTGGAGGCCGCGGCGGCCTGGGATTCGTTGTCGGCCGACCTGGAGAGCACCGCCACGCAGTATCAGACGCTGGTCACCAATCTGACCACCGGCCCGTGGCTCGGGCCGTCGGCGGCGCAGATGGCCGCGGCGACCGCTCCCTACATCGCATGGCTTCAAGGCACCGCGGCCACCGCAGCCCAGACCGGGTCTCAGGCCAAGCTGGCCGCCGCCGCCTATCAGAGCGCCTACGCGTCGATGGTTCCGCTGCCGGAGATCGCGGCCAACCGGGCATTGTTGGCCCAATTGGTAGCCAACAACTTCCTGGGCCAGAACACCGGGGCGATCGCCACGACCGAGGCGAACTACCTGGACATGTGGATCCAGGACGCGCTGGTCATGGACACCTACCAGATGAACTCCAATGCGGCCTCCACCCTGCCAGCACAGGCCGCGGCACCCCAGGTGGCCAGCGGCGCGATGCCCGCAGCGGCGGCGGCAGTCCCTGCCGCAGCTAGTCCGGCTGACGCCACCTCGATCATCGCGGGGCTGCTCGTCGACCTCGCCGAGCTCTTCGGCGTGACGAACCCGGCGACCCCGGTTTTGACGGCCGACGGGTTGGTGGCCTGGTTAGGGCCGATCTCTGCCTCCCTAGCCGCGAATCCCACGGCCGCACTACTTCCGGTGCAGGTCAGCTACTACATGGGCATGTTGGCCAGCACGCCTGCGCGTATGTTCATGAGCTCAGGCAGCCAGTCCGGCGGCGGCGCGACCAGCTCGACTCTGGCCAGTATGGGCGACTCGCTGCTGGAGAACGTCGGCAAATTCGTTGACGGCAAGCTGGTTAGCGTGACGAGCGGTGTCGCCGGCCAGCTGCAGAAGTGGGGATCCTCGATCTCAGCATCGCTGGCCTCAGCACAACACTTGGGCGGGCTGTCAGTACCCAACGCCTGGCACGGCATGGCGCCGGAGATCGCACGCGCGGCACCGATCATGCCCGACACCACCGTCGCAGCGCCGAGTATGACCCACGGGCTGCCCAGCAGCCCGTTCGCCCAGGGATTGATGGGCGCGCTAGCCGGACGCGGAGTCAGCAGCATGGGCTCCCGGGTCGCGGCCAAGGTGATGCCACGCTCACCGGCCGGCGGGTGACAAGCAACCACACCACCAGGAAAAGACCTCTAGTTAAGGAGAAAGAATTATGCCTACGCGTTTTATGACTGACCCGCATGAGATGCGGGCGATGGCGGGCCG
>DAIODV010000012.1:7661-23090 GCA_036746615.1 Mycobacterium sp. | reverse complement strand
CAGCTGGAGAGGCAACAAATCAGCGGGAGCGATGTCGAAGCAGTCGTCCGCTCCGATCAGATCCACCAGGCGCTTGGTTGCAGCTGTCATCCGTCGCTCCTCCGCTGAGAATTAAGTACACCTCAGCGTATATTAATGTCCGTCGGCAGCCTCGGCTAGGGGGGCGGGGGTGGAAGGTGTTGACGCGCGATCCGCTGGTCGTGGATCCGGACGAGCTCGCGAAAGCCGATTCGTGGATACTGCGGAATCGGTTGGATCCCCCACTGGTCCTTGGCGGTATTCACACCCGCAGCCTCAGGCGCACCGCCGATCGGCGGCCCAGGGAACGGATAGGGGTACTGACACTCGAGTGACTCGTTGCTGTAGCGCACTTTCATCAGTTCACTGCATATGTCTCGAAAGCTCAGGGTCGGGTAGCCGTACCAGATCGCCAGGAACGGCAGCGTGAAGGCTCCTTCGAGGACCAGCCCGATCAGGCAAGTCAGGATTCCGCGCCTCAACCACTTGTGCAGGCGTGCATATTCTTTCGTGGTACCTGTTGGTAGTTCGTCGGATGTGCTCATTGAAATGTCCCTAATCCGTGAAGATCTCGCGGTTAACCGTATGTAGATACGGAATCGCGAGGAACGGCGTGATGTACATGATGTCGTAGATCCACCAGCCGAGAACCGGGAAAACAACTCCCGCATAGCGCACATCGGCGTATTCGGTCATGTTCATCACGTAACCGATCCAGATCACGACGCCGAACCAACACGTCACCAGCAGCCATTGGTAGCCCCAGCGTCTCATTTGCAGAAAGGCGATGGCTGCGGCGATCCGCATCGGAAACACAGTAAGGATCAGGGCCACCTCCCAACCCTTTTCGCCTGGCCCAGCAGCGCCGCCGATCCACAGCTGGTTGTAGTGCCAGAAGTAGCCGGCGTCGAAGGCGTTGCCCCACGCGGTGTAGAGCACCCGGTAGATCAACGAATGGTTGGCGAGCATGTCAAGAATCCAGCCCTGCAGGTTAAGGCCGGCGTCGAGGATGACCAGATAGCCGATAAGGGTCACCATGATCGGGCGGACCGACAGGCCGGATTTCAGAGCGCGTCGCAACAAGGCCAAACCCCATAGGAAAAGCGGCAAGCCGAAGATGCCGGCGACGTTGGTGCCCATCAGCAACGTCCCAGCGATGAGCCATTTGTCGGCGCGGCGTTGGGCAAGGCGGCTTTCCTCGAGCTGCTCGTCTAGCGTGAGTGCGGCACTGCTAGTCGCCGAATTCATCACCCCTCCTACCAGTTCCGGGTCGCCCACATAGAAAGCTGGATGCCGAACATCAGCAGTAGATAGCCGTAGATGAAAATCTGGAACACGATCAGTGCACGCTTGCGCTGCCGCTCTCTCTCATTCATCGGTCTGCTCAGAACGTTCCGATGCCGCGCAGCACGTAGTACCAAAAACCCACCAACCCGGCGGCGGCCCCCCAGCCGAAACCGAGGCGCAATAAGTCCTGCCACATCCCTGAACCTCCATCTCGATCAGCTCGTTCGGCTTGTTGACTACTTGGCCGCCAACCCCCGTCGTGCGGTCGCGACGTATTCGTCAAGGACGCGCGCGCGGATCGGCTTCGAGTCATGATTGGTGACCAGCAGCGCATAGAAGCCCAACAAAAAGAACAGCGCACTGTTCACGGCGTCAGCGTCCGAATGGATTACACCGCACTGTTGTGCTTGCTGGATCTCGTGTGCAACGAGAGCAACCAACGGGTGATCTGCCTGCTTGCCAAAACCTGGCGGACGCGTCTGTGAAAAGTGCAGTGCCAACACGTCTCTGAACAACCGGGTCCCCAGTCGCGATTCTGCGGCCACGACGAGCCGGACCACCTCGGACATGGTCGCCCACACGTCGTGCGGGGCGGCGACAAAGCGGGCAAGCTCACTGGAAAGCCGGGTCACCAGGTCGCGCTCGACGGCCTCGAGAACGTGCTCTTTGGTTGGGAAATGAAAGTAGAACGTGCCGCGAGCGACACCCGCCGCCGAGATGATGGCGCCGAGGTCTGCCTCCGCAACGCCAGAGCGCTTGAACTCCGCGATCGCCGCCTCGTACACCCGCTGGCGGGTTTCGAGCCGCTGCGCCTGGCGGCCTCGGGGCTTCTCGGCCACACGTGCAGTCACGGCAAGCATTGTGAGCCCGTTTGTCGACAATTGTCAATGACAAATGTCAGTAAAATCACCGAGGCAAGATGCCGCGAAGGAACAGATTCACCGCGTGCTTGAGATGGCGCTCCTCTTGGCGTCGGCTGCGGAACACGCCGAAGTCGGCCAGCCGGGCGGGCAAGGCTTCGACCAAAGCCAGAAAATGCTCGGCCGCCAGTTCGATGTCGTCGAGCTCGATGTCTCCGGCGGCCTGATGGCGGCGAAGCAGATCCATGACCTGCCGCTGGCGGCGCGACCATCCGAGAGTTTCAGCGCTGACTGCGAATTCGGGGAAGTGGGGCGATTCGTTCATCGCCATCCGGTGCAGCCGCACGGTATCCGGGTCGAGCGCTCGCTTCAGGGCGCCGCGGCCGATCGCCAGCAATGCAGCCTCGACATCAACGTCCTCGTCGATGTCTGGCGTGAAGTCACGCTCCACGCTGCGGCTCAGTGCCCACGGGATCACGTCGAGGAACACCGCGCGCTTGTCGGGATACCGAGCATAGAGCGTCCGCTTGGTGATGCCGGCGGCGTCGGCGATCATCTCCATCGTCGCCCGGTCGTAGCCGTGCTCCAGAAAGGTCGCGACGGCCGCATCCCGCAACTGTTGATCGAGTTGCGCCGCTTGAGCACGCGTCGGTCGTCCACGCCGCGCCGTCGTCACGAACGAAAGTCTACGTTTCGGTGTACTTACTTTCGCATCAATTGGGTCACTGGGCCGTAAGTACCGCGTCGCCTGCGGCTTGACAGAAATATACACAAGTGTGTACTTGTAAGGCTTGGCAATCACACAGTCATTCATCAACGGCGAGTCGGTGGCCTCCGCAGAGTGCTACGACAACGTTGACCCGTCGACCGGTCAGTCCTTGGGTCCGGTGGGGCGGGGCGGCGGTGACGAGATCGACCGCGCCGTTACCGCGGCCCGGGCAGCCTCGACGATGTGGCGAAAGACATCTCCCCAGCAGCGAAGCACATTGTTGTCGCGAATCGCGGACCTCATCGAACAACATCACGAGGCTTTGGCTGTTACCGAAAGCGAAGACACCGGCAAGCCATTGAGCCAGGCGCGCACCGATGCTCTTGTCGCAGCTCGGTATTTCCGCTTTTATGCCCACGCGATCGATACCTATTACGGCCAGACCATCCCACTGTCGAGTGATCTGCATGTCTACACCCGTCGAGAGCCCCTAGGCGTCAGTGGCCACATCATTGCCTGGAACTACCCGATGCAGTTGCTGTCGCGAGCGGTTGCGCCCGCGATCGCCGTCGGCAACTGTGTCGTTGTCAAGCCTGCCGACGAAACACCACGCACAGCAGTGCAGTTCGCGCAACTGGCGACGCAGGCTGGTCTGCCGTCTGGTGTATTCAATGTAGTGACCGGCGTTGGAACCGAAGCCGGCGCTGCCCTGGCCGCACACCCGGACGTCGATCACATCGGCTTCGTCGGATCCACTCGGACCGGATCAGCGGTCGCCCACGCCGCCGCCGATCGCATCGTCGCGACGACTCTTGAACTGGGCGGCAAATCCCCGCAGATCGTCTTTCCCGATGCTGACCTGGCGCGCGCCGCGGAGTTCATCGTTAAGGCGATCTTGCAGAATGCCGGTCAAACATGTTCGGCCGGCTCTCGATTACTCGTGCATGCCTCGATTCACCACGTATTGGTCGACATGGTGCGCGAACGTCTGCTGCGGGCCACCATGGGTCCCGGCATCCAAGACAAGGACATCGGACCGCTGATCTCGGAGAAGCAGCAGCGTCGCGTGCAGTCGATGCTGGCCGAGAATGTGAAGGGCGAAATCCTTTGCGGCGGCCAAGCTCCGGAGGAGTCAGGTCTTGCCGAAGGATGTTATTTCATGCCGACCTTGATCGATGATGTCGACCCTGCGTCGGCTATCGCCCAAGAAGAGATCTTTGGCCCGGTGCTCATCGCGAACAGCTTCGTCGACGAGGCCGAAGCGATCGGACTAGCCAACGGGACGCCGTACGGCTTGCTCGCCGCTGTGTGGACTGCCGACATCGCCCGCGCTCACCGACTCGCAGCCGAGATTCAGGCTGGCCAGGTTTACGTCAATACCTACGGCGCCGGCGGCGGCGTGGAGCTGCCGTTCGGGGGCTTCAAGAAATCCGGATACGGACGCGAGAAGGGCTACGAGGCGCTCGATACGTTCAGCGCAACGAAGACTGTGGTTATCCGGCTTGATTAGAGGAGAACACAATTGAACCAGTCGACCTATGCCAAGGGCCTTGAAATTCGATCCGCTGTCCTCGGCGACGCGTACGTCAACAAAGCTCTGACGGAAGGAGACGACTTCGCCAAGCCGCTCCAGGATCTTGTTACCGAATACTGTTGGGGCGCGGTGTGGGGGCGCGACGGGTTGGCGCTCAAGACCCGCAGCATGCTCAATTTGGCCATGATCTCGGCGCTGAACCGTCCGCATCAATTGCGAACCCATATCAAGGCGGCACTGACCAACGGCGTTACTCGCGATGAGATCCGCGAGATCTTCCTGCAAGCTGCCGTTTACGCGGGTATACCGGCAGCGGTCGACAGCTTTCGCATCGCAGGCGAAGTGTTCGCCGAACTAGACCAGCAGTAGGCACGCGATGGCTGACATTGGATTTATTGGCCTGGGCAACATGGGTTTTCCCATGGCGCGGCGGCTCATCCAAGCAAACCACCACCTGGTTGCGTTCGACATGCGCGCGGAAGTTCTTGACAGCATCGTCGCACTCGGGGCGCGCGCGGCGTCGTCCCCCAAAGAGGTCGCCGACTCCGCGGAAACCGTGCTGGCCAGCCTGCCGTCGTTGGATGCGGCGATCGATGTCGCGACTGGCGCCCGGGGAGTGGTCGCAGGATCGCGGGTCAAACGCTACGTCGACCTGTCAACAATCGGGAGCCAAACAGCGGTGCAGATCCATAGCCTTCTGGCCCAACGGAATATCGTTGCGATCGACAGCCCGGTCAGCGGCGGCGTCAGCGGAGCCGAGAATGGCACCTTGGCCTTGATGGTGTCTGGTCCTGGTAGCGAGTTCGAGTTCGTGAAGCCGATTCTGGAAACTCTTGGCAGACCGTTCTACATCGGTGACAAGCCAGGTTCGGCGCAGACAATGAAGCTGGCCAACAACATACTGGCGGCCACCGTGTTGGTAGCGACAGCAGAAGTCGTCGTGATGGGCGTCAAATCCGGCTTAGACGCGGCTGTGATGATCGATGTGCTCAATGCAGGCTCCGGCGGTACGAGCGCGAGCCGCGACAAGTTTCCACGCGCTATCCTCCCCCGCACATTCTTTGCCACCGGGTTGATGGTCAAGGATGTGGGACTGTATCTCGACGAAGCGAAATCGCTTGGCGTATCTGTCGAAATCGCCGAGGCCGTCGGACGGCTGTGGGACCTCGCGATGCGCGATCAGGGCTCCGATTCCGATTTCACGGCAGCGATCAAACCGATCGAGCAAGCCGCCGGCGTCATCGTGGGCCACACTGTGCAGCGGCCGGAGGACTAGCTCGCGGTCACCAGATCAACGGTGCGACAGGTCCGAAGGTCCACCCCGCGATAGGTTTCACTGCGGCCCACCACGTCCGGGCAACCCGCTGCCGCCAGTGCGTGTGCCTTGAATGCCCGTGCGGCAACACTCAGCCGATGCTCCGCCGGACTCATCAGCCCTTCGAGTTCACTCGGCCAAACCTCGCCCCACATCAGGATTTTGGTCATGCCTTGTGCGATCGTCTCCAATACACCTTGGCGGACCCGTGCATCGCGCCGATACAGCTCGGCGGCCACTGCAAGCACGTCGGGTTCGACCGCGCGCACCTCCGACGTCAGCGCAGCGTCCAGATCGAAGGAAGTGGCGCCAATGATGCGCAGCGGCCGGTCGTCGTCGTGGTCGCGGATCAAGGCAGTGACGTCGCAACCGGCCCACGCCCGGTCGAACAGCCAACCGCCTGCCGCGCAGACCACGTCAGCCACGCGTGGGGCGAGCACAACGATCCGGTATCGCACATCGCGGCTTCGGGCGTGCAAGCTTGCAGGCATGGGTGAAGCCATGACATCTCCGTTCTGTCTGCGTTCGGCGTTGGCTGTCGCGCGGTTGACAAAAATATACGCAGGTGGGTAATTAAATGTCCATGAAATGGACGGCGGCGGACATGCGGGATCAGACCGGCCGCGTCGCCGTTATTACCGGAGCGAATACCGGCATCGGCTTCGAAAGCGCTGCGGCGCTCGCCCGCCACCGCGCCGTCGTCGTACTGGGCGTGCGCAACATCGATAAGGGCGACCAGGCGGCGGCACGGATAACCGCGGTGAGCGAACATGCCAAAGTCGCTGTGCAACAACTCGACCTGACGTCGCTCGCATCGGTAACTGCCGCGGCCGATGCGATCAAAGCTGCGCACCCACGGATCGACCTGCTGATCAACAACGCGGGTGTGATGATGACGCCGAAGAGCACCACGAAGGATGGCTTCGAGCTGCAATTGGGCACCAACCATTTCGGCCACTTCGCACTCACCGGCTTGCTGCTTGATCATCTGTTGTCGGTCGAGGGCTCGCGGGTGGTGACGATCAGCAGCTTGGGCCACAGGATTCGCGCCAGCACCGATTTCGATAACCTGCGCGCCGAACCGCGCTACGACCGAGCGGCTGCATATGGCCGGTCGAAGCTGGCCAATCTGCTGTTCACCTATGAGTTGCAGCGTCGGCTCGCCGCAAAGGCTGCGCCGACGATAGCCGTCGCGGCCCATCCCGGCGGCTCGCGGACAGGGCTTGGGCGCAATGCCCCAACCTGGGTCCGTGTGGCGATGAACGTCGTGGGCCCGCTGCTGTTCCAAAGCGCGGAGATGGGCGCGCTGCCGACACTGCGGGCCGCCACCGACCCGCAAGTCCGCGGCGGGCAGTACTACGGACCGGGCGGCCTCGCAGAGCAACGCGGCTACCCAAAGCTCGTGCAGTCATCAGCTCAGTCGCATGACCCGGAACTGCAGCGCCGCCTTTGGGCGGTATCCGAGGAGTCGACTGGGGTGACCTACCCCGTCTGACGGGTGCCCGCCGCGCTGCATGGCTGGTCGACAGGCCTGGTCACGCCTGAGAATGATATTATCGTTTGCGAAGAACATCGCTTACACGCGTTACCTGCAATTGTTGCCCCTACCAGGCGTGATGATTAACCGAAACGCTTACCGGAAACCCTGTTGATTGGCACCGAATAGGAATGTTAGATTGGCTAGCGTATGGCCAGCAGGCGCGACACCGTCGTCAGCGCCGCGAAGGGTGGTTTAGGTGATAGAACACCCGGACGGCACCCGGACGCCGTTCATCGACGCCAGCGTGCACATCTTCTTCTCGTCCAACAAGGAACTGCGCTCCGTGATGCGCGAGCCTTACAAGAGCCGCGGTTTCCCCGACTACGAGATGGACTGGTACGGGGCGCCCGGCGGCGAGTACGCGCCCAACACCGAGGGACCGGACCGTCAATATCCGGGCTCGGATCCGGAATTCGTTGGCAACGAACTGTTTACGAAGCGCGGGGTCGACGTCGCGGTCCTACATCCGATGGGGCGCGGCATCATGCCGGACCGCCACCTGGGCAGCGCCCTGCACGCCGCCCACAACGAGATGATGGTGGCGAAGTGGCTCGAACACAACGAGTTCGGTGAGAGGTTCCGCGGCACCATCCGGGTCAACCCCGACGACGTCGCCGGAGCTGTGCGCGAGATCGAGAAGTGGCGCGGCCACCCGCGGGTGGTTCAGATCGCCGTCCCGTTGCAGTCCCGCGAGTTGTACGGCAAGCCGCAGTTCTGGCCCCTTTGGGAGGCCGCCGCCGACGCCAATCTCCCGGTGGCCGTGCACATCGAAACCGGCGAGGGCATCGGCTTTCCCCCGACTCCGTCCGGCAACACGCTCACCTATGAGCAATACGTCAGCTTCATGGCGCTCAACTACCTGTATCACCTGATGAACATGATCGCCGAGGGCGTGTTCGAGCGCTGGCCCGGCCTCAAGTTCGTCTGGGCCGACGGCGCCGCGGACTTCGTGACGCCGTTCATCTGGCGCATGGACACCTTCGGCCGTCCGCACCTCGAGCAGACTCCCTGGGCACCCCGTATCCCCAGCGATTACCTGCCCGGACATGTGTATTTCGTCCAGGGCAGCCTCGACGGCCCCGGCGACGTCGAGTTTGCCGGCGAGTGGTTGGGCTTCACCGGCAAAGAAGACATGGTGATGTTCGGCTCCAGCTATCCGCACTGGCAGTGCGGCGACATCCTCAAGCTGCCGAAGGCGCTGTCGGCTGAGCAGCGCGAGAAGCTCTGCTGGCGCAACGCCGCCAGCCTGTACGGAATCGACATAAATGTCGACCTTGCGGCGGGCTAGTCGCAGAATGGAAGAAGGCTGAGGAGGTCAAAATGGCCCAAATGACAGCGACCCAGGTGCAAGGGCGAGTTCCCGCCCAGGAGCGCATCGCCGTCCGGTGCGTCGACTCCGACGTCCACCCGGTGCCCAAACGCGGCGAGATCACCCCGTACATCCCGGAGCCGTGGCGCAGCAAGTTCTTCCTCGACCACAAGATCGGCGAGCTGATCTACTACGACGCCCCCGACTACGCCCACGCCTTCGCGATGCGCACCGACACCTTCCCGCCGGACGGCGAATTCCCGGGCAGCGACCCGGACATGGCGTTTCGCCAACTGATCATGGAGGCAGGCTCGGATATCGCGATCCTGGAGCCCGCTGGCCGCACCCCGCGTCTGCCGGAAGCCAACCAGGCATATTCGAGCGCACTGAACGACTGGCAGAGCAATCACTGGCTCGACAGCCACAACAACTGGCACGAGCGTTGGCGCGGGTCGATCTGTGTCGCCATCGAGGACCCGGAAGGCGCCGTCGAACAGATCGAGAAGTGGGCGGGGCACCCGTACATGGCTCAGATTCTGATCAAAGCCGAGCCGAGACCGTCATGGGGCCACCCGAAGTACGACCCCATCTGGGCGGCCGCCACCAAGCACGACATCACCGTCAGCTGCCACCTGTCGCGCGGCACCTATGAGCTGCTTCCGACGCCGCCGGTGGGCTTCCCGAGCTACAACCACGACTTCATGGTGACCTACTCGCTGCTCGCAGCGAACCAGGTGATGAGCCTCATCTTTGACGGTGTCTTCGACCGTTTCCCGACCTTGCGGATCGTCTTCGTCGAGCACGCCTTCAGCTGGATTCTGCCGCTCATGTGGCGCATGGACGCGATCTACGACGCCCGCAAGTCACGAGTGGAGATCAAGCGCAAGCCGTCCGACTACGTCAAGGACCACATCAAGTTCACCACGCAGCCTTTGGATTACCCCGAGGACAAGACGGAGTTGACCCGCGCGATTCAGTGGATGGAGGGCGACAAGATCCTGCTGTACTCGTCGGACTACCCGCACTGGACGTTCGACGACCCGCGGTGGGTGGTTAAGCATCTGCCGAAGGCCGCGCGCGACGCGATCATGTACCGCAACGGCATTGCGACGTATCACCTTCCGGAGACGGTTCCCGTCCTGGAGGGCCAAGTGCGGGTGCTCTGAGTTGAGTTCTGATGACAGTGGGGCGGCGACAGAGCGGCCCCAGCCTCGCCTCGCACAGGGTCGTGAGCACATCGTCGCAACCGTGGACGAGATCCCCCCGGGCAAGCACAAACTCGTGCCGATCGGCCGCCATGGCGTGGGCGTGTACAACGTGAACGGTACCTTCTACGCCATCGCGAATTACTGCCCACACCAGGGTGGCCCGCTGTGCTCGGGGCGGCCGCGCGGCCGCACCGTCGTGGACGAAACAGCCGCGGGCGACGCGGTCATGGTGCGGGACCTGGAGTACATCTACTGCCCTTGGCATCAATGGGGTTTCGAGCTGGCGACCGGCACGACTGCGGTCAAGCCCGAGTGGAGCATCCGCACCTACCCGGTGCGTGTCGTCGGCAACGACGTTCTTGTGATGGCCTGACCGACAGGAGAGTCCGTGTCTTCTATCGAGATAAACGGTGGCAACGTTGTCTACGAAATCCTCGGTGAATCCGGCGATCTCATTGCCCTGACGCCGGGCGGCCGGTTCAGTAAGGAGATTGAGGGCCTGCGTCCGCTGGCCGATGCCCTGGCCGCCGGCGGCCACCGGGTGCTGCTGTGGGACCGGCCCAACTGCGGTGCATCCGATGTGCAGTTCTACGGGCAGAGCGAATCTCACATGCGCGCCGAGACGTTGCACAAGCTGGTCACAGGGCTGGGCTTCGAACGCTGCATCCTCGCCGGAGGCTCTGGTGGGGCAAGAGATTCCATGATCACCACGATGCTCTACCCCGAAATGGTCACCAAGCTTGTGGTGTGGAACATCGTCGGCGGCATCTACGGCACCTTCGTGCTGGGTTCGTTCTACATCATCCCCAGCATTCTCGCGGTGCGCGGTACCGGAATGGACGGCGTGGTGAAGGTGCAGGAATGGCGCGACCGCATCGAGGAAAATCCAGCCAACAAGCAGCGGTTCCTCGACTTCGATTCCGATGAGTTCCTCAAGGTGATGCTGCGCTGGCTCAACGCGTTCGTTTCCAAGCCGGGGCAGACGATTCCGGGCGTCGAGGACGAAATGTTCGATCGCATAAAGGTTCCCACGTTGATCATCCGTGGCGGCGAAAACGACATGGACCACCCCAAACGGACGTCGCTGGAAGTCAGCTGCCTGATCAAGGGCTCGAAGCTAATCGACCCGCCGTGGCCAGAGGATGCGTGGGAGCGCGCCTCCGAGGAGCGTGCCGCGGGTAAAGTCAAGCACTTCAACATGTTCGACACCTGGGTGCAGGCAGCCCCGGCGATCCTGGAGTTCCTGGGGCGCTGATGAATCTACCGCGTGTGAATGTGGACCTCGCAGTTGAGCGAGGCCTCCAAGGCCGTGTGGACACGGCTTTCCGGAATGCGATCCAGGTCTTCCTCGCGCAGCGTCACATGGACAATGTCGTAGCCGTCGTCGCCGGGCGCCCGGACGATCTCGCCGGTGAGCCCGAACCCAGCCAACACACCAAGCGCGTCGTCGTCGGTTCCTCTGCTGACAAAGGTCACCGCGCCAGGCGATGGCGTGGAGCCAAAGGCCTTGGTGCACAACTCGATTGCTGTGCGTTTGGCCGTGTCGGCGTCTTCGGCAGCGATGAGCAATTGCACCTCTCTGCGGCCGATCGGCATCGTCGTGAGGTCGCTTTCCACCACATCGACGCCCGCCTCGCCCACGAGCCCAAGGAGGACCATCATGCCCTCGCGTAGCCGCGCATGCGTGAATCGTCCCTCAGGGTCGACGTTGACGCGCACTACGGCAGTCCGCATGTGCGAAAGCGTAACTGCCGGGGCGGCGAGCTAGTCCATGAACACCACCAGCCAGACAACTGCCCCGGCCGAGCCGATCACCGTGGCGCTCGCGCCCGGCTGCCCGCCAAGGCTGCTGGGCGAGCAGCCCCAAACCCGCGAGGACCTCGCGGCGTACCGGGCGCGGGGCGGCTATCGACCACTCGCCGGCGCCGACGAACTGCTGAACGAGATCGAGTCGAGCGGGCTGGTCGGTCGCGGCGGCGCGGCCTTCCCGCTCGCGGTGAAGCTGCGTACCGTTCGCGATAACGGCCGCCACGCGGGCGGCGCCGTCGTCGTCGCCAATGGCGAAGAGGGAGAACCGGCTTCGATCAAGGACCGCTGGCTGCTGCGCCACCGCCCGCACCTCATTCTCGACGGGCTGCGGCTGGCCGCCGCGATCGTGGCCGCCGACACGGCCTACGTCTACGTCTCCGACCCCGAATCGGCCAGCAGCGTCGAAGCGGCGCTCGCGGAGCTCGGCTCCGAGGGCGCCACACTGGAGCTGGTCACGGTGCAATCCGGGTACGTGGCTGGCGAGGAGACGGCCGCGGTCCGAGCGATCAACGGTGGCCCGGCCAAGCCGACCGACAAGCCACCGCGTCCTTTCGAAGAAGGCGTTGCCGGACGGCCCACGCTGGTCAGCAACGTCGAAACGCTGGCCAACCTGCCCTTCCTGCAGCGCGAGGGCGCGCCCGCGTTCCGCTCCCAGGGCACCCCGCTGTCGTCGGGCACATTCTTGGCGACCATCACCGGAGCGGGACGGCCGCCAGTGCTCTACGAACTGCCGCATGGTCTACCGTTCACTGAACTGCTTGCCCTGCACGGAGTTTCACCGGACCGAGTACGAGGCGCGCTGATGGGCGGGTATTTCGCGGGCCTACTCGACCGTCGCGTTCTCGGTGCGACCATGGATCACGAGACGTTTCGCGGGCTTGGTTGCGGGCTGGGATGCGGTGCCATCTCGGTGATCACCGACGACTGCCCTGTGGCGGTGGCCGCGTCGGTGCTGGCCTACTTCGACCGTGAAAACGCCGACCAATGCGGGTCATGCTTCAACGGGACGGCGGCGATGGCTGCGGCCGCGGGCGCATTGCGCGATGGCGTCGCCAGCGTGGAAGACGTGGATCGCCTGCGCCGCTGGTCGGTGGTGCTGCGTGGGCGCGGTGCCTGCGCGACCCTGGACGCCGCGACGAATGTCGCGGCAAGCCTTCTCGCTCAGTTTCCCGATGAGGTCGCCCGCCATCTGGAAGGCGCCTGTCAGGCGTGCGGCAACCAACCGTTCCGCGTCGACCGTCCCTACGAGGTGGAAGTGGTGACGCAGGCATGAAAATCCGCCTCGACCGCACAGTCTGCGACGGCTTCGGGATCTGCGCTAAACACGCACCCGGCTACTTCTCCCTCGACGACTGGGGATATGCGTGCTTGATCGGTGACGGCACGGTGGCCGAAGCCGACCGCCGTGCGGTGATGAACGCGCTGCTGGACTGCCCGGTGCATGCGATCACGGAGATCGGTGATGCCAAGCCCAGAGTTCGCCAATCAGAGTTGCGTGACGACGAAGACCCTGCCGCGCACCTCAAAACCGAAGCCAACGAAGCGGAGTGGGGTTTCACGCGTTGACGCAAGATACCGGACGTCCGTTGCCTTTGGTCACCGACGACAATGAATTCTTTTGGCGCTCAGGCGCGGACGGCACGCTGCGGCTGCAGAGATGCGCCGACTGCTCGGCACTCATCCATCCGCCGGCGCCGATCTGCCGCTACTGTCGCAGCCACCGCCTGGAGGTGCGGGCGGTGTCCGGTCGGGCGACGCTGGCCGGGTTTACCATCAATCACCGTTTCAGCCTGCCCGGACTCCCCGCCCCGTATGTCGTCGCGCAGGTAGCGATTGCCGAAGACCCGCGGGTTCGCTTGACCACCAACATCATTGACTGCGATCCCGAGCAACTGCAGCTGGGCCAGCAGGTGGAGGTCGTCTTCGAGCAGGCCGAGGACGTGTGGCTGCCGTTGTTCCGTGTGATCGACGATGCCCCGATCGCGGCGCTGCCAATCGATGAAATCGCTCCGGAGCGCTTCGGTGAATACGTCCGACCGATGCTCACGCCGGAGAAGTTCGAAGACAAGGTGGCGCTCACCGGAATCGGCATGTCGGAAATCGGGCGGCGGTTGATGGTGCCGCCGCTGTCGCTGACGGTCGCCGCGTGCGAGGCGGCGATCACCGACGCCGGCCTGACATTCGACGACATCGACGGACTGTCAACCTATCCCGGCGGAGGCAACTTCGGCGGGTTCGGCGAAGGCGGCGTCACCGCGCTGGAAGCGGCACTGGGCATCCGGCCGACATGGCACAACGGCGGCATGGAGACCTTCGGCCCCGGTGGCTCGGTGATCGCGGCGATGCTTGCCATCGCCGGCGGGCTGGCTCGCCATGTGCTGTGCTTCCGGACGCTGTGGGAAGCCACCTTCAACGAGCAGATGAAGCAGGGCAAGATCGTTCCGTCGATGGGCCGCAGAGCCGACTGGCTTTTGCCGTTCGGCGCCACTTCGGCGGCTCACACGTTGGCGCAGAACGCGCAGCGGCATTTCCATCGCTACGGCACGACGAAAGAGACATTGGGCTGGATCGCGTTGAACCAGCGCGCCAATGCCGAACTGAACCCGTCGGCGGTCTACCGGTCGCCGATGACCATGGACGACTACTTCAACGCACGTCCGATCACCACGCCGTTCGGACTTTACGACTGTGACGTGCCCTGCGACGGGGCGATCGCCGTCATTGTCTCGGCCGTCGACGCGGCCCGCGATATGGCCAAGCCGCCGGTGTTGGTGGAGGCGGTAGGCACCCAGATCATCGAGCGGATCGACTGGGACCAAAGCACATTGACCCATGAGCCTCAGGTGCTCGGCCAGGCCGCGCACCTGTGGTCGCGTACCGCGCTGCGGCCCGAGGATGTCGACGTCGCCGAGTTGTACGACGGGTTCACCATGAACTGCCTGTCCTGGATCGAAGCGTTGGGGTTCTGCGGGATCGGTGAGGCGAAGGAATTCCTCGATGGCGGTAAGAACATCGCTCGCGACGGCCAGCTGCCGCTCAACACCCATGGTGGTCAGTTGTCGCACGGCCGAACGCATGGCATGGGTCTGCTGCACGAGGCCGTCAGCCAGCTGCGCGGCGAGGCCGGCCCGCGGCAGGTCGCCGACGCCCGGGTCGGCGTGGTCAGCAGCGGCGGCCTAACACCAAGCGGCGTACTGCTATTGCGAGCCGAGGCATGAGCCCCCAACCACGGGTCGTCATCGTCGACGGCGTGCCGATGTCGGCGGTGGTCGCCGAGGCGCCCGACCCGCGGGCGGTCATCGTGGCGATCCACGGCGGCGGGACCACCTCAATCTATTTCGACTGCCCCGGCCATCCGGAATCGTCGTTCCTCCGGGCAGGCGCGGCACACGGATTCACCGTGGTGGCGCTCGATCGCCCCGGATACGGCAGCTCGGCCCCCTACCCCGATGCGATGACGGATCCCGAGCAGCGGGTCCAACTCGCCTATGCGGCGGTCGATCGCATTCTCGGCGACCGGCCGCGCGGTGCTGGGTTGTTTTTGTTAGGCCATTCCGGCGGATGCGAATTGACGATGCGAATGGCCACAGACGGGCAAGCCGAACGCGGTGACGATTTGCTTGGCATCGAATTGGCCGGAACCGGTCGGCATTACCACCCCGCGGCCCGCGAAATGCTCAAGGATGCCACCCGGGACCGCCGTGATCGTGATCATCCTGCTGCTGGTACGCAGCGGCTCAGGGGCCCGCGTCGCCGTGGCCGTGCCAGGACAGGCGGGGGCGGCCGGGGTTCACGCCAGCGTCGTCCAACAGCATTCCGCCGATATCAACCGCCTGGTGG